>RFFX01000029.1 GCA_003696765.1 Zetaproteobacteria bacterium
CTTCTGCGTGAACCTCGATGCCGGCGCCGACGAATATGTCGCCGATATCTTCGGGCGCCAGTACACGGTCATCGACCGTGTCGAGCGCCTGCCCGAGAAGCTGCCGGAGCTGTTCCTGAAGCTGACAGCCGCATAGCGCAGCGCAACCTCCCCGCCGGAACGGTGGTCGAAGGGCGGCCGCCGGTTGTCCCAGGGAACGGCCGACGCACCTGCCGCCTCGCCTCCCGATCGCCGGGGCGGGCCGGCGCCGTGAAGGCGGCCTCTAGCGCCGCCGTCGCCTACCATGGAGGGGCCCTGCCGGAACCATCCCTCACCTGACGGACGGCCAACGGGGCGCTACCATCCCGACCCGTGCAGATCAGCTGGGACGAGAACGACCGCAAGCAGAGCGCGCATTGGCGCGCCCGCATCCCGTTGCGCTGGCGCTGGGGCCTCTTCGTCACCTGCGCGGTGCTGCTCACCGTGGTCGCCCTGACCGGCTTCGCCGTCGAGATGGAACAGCGGGCGTGGACGGAGCACGAGCGCAACCAGGCCATCGGGATGGTGCGCATGATCCGTGATACCATCAAGCTGCCGATGACCAGCCACGACAGCCGTGCCACCAACCGCATCCTCTCGCACATCGTGGAGCAGAATCCGGAGATCGAGCAGATCTTCCTGCGCTGGAAGCAGGGCGAGACGGAGCGTTACGGCAAGGGCATCTTCCCGCCGAAGGTAACCAGGCTTCGACTGACCCGGCCGAAGATCTTCCGGGTCGAGACGGCCGGCCTCTGGTTCGCCACCGCCGTGCGCTACGCCGACATCCCGCTCGGCACGCTGGCCGTCCGCTTCTCCGGGATGGCGTGGCGCCAGCGGCTCCATGCGCTGCGCAACCGGATGCTGCTGATCGCCGCCGCCATCCTGCTGTTCTCCTGGATCGGCACGCGGCTGCTCGCCCGCCGTACGGGTCGATCACTGGAGGCGCTGATCCGGGCGGCCGACCGCGTGGCGAGGGGGGATCCGGGCCCGCCGCTGCCGGTGGAACAGAACGACGAGATCGGCGATCTCACCGCCCGCTTCAACCGCATGATCCACGAACTGGAGCAGAAGGAGCGGATCCGCGACAGCTTCGGCAAGTACCGCCGCCCCGAGCTGGTGGCCAGCCACTTCGACGAGGAGGGACGCGGTCCGGCAAGCCAGCGGCGCGAGGTGACCATCCTCGTCGCCGACATGGTCGGGTTCGCCCCCTTCGCCCGCATCGCACGACCGGACCAGGTGGTGGAGGTGGTCAACCACTTCTTCTCGCTCTTCCACGAGGTGATCACCGCCTTCGACGGCCATGTCGACCGGTATATCGGCGATGCGGTGCTGGCCGTCTTCAACCACCCGTTCGAGCAGAAGGAGCACCTCGAACTGGCGGTGCTCGCCGGCATCGCCATGGCGGAATGCTGCCAACGCCGGAACCTTCGCCGGCCCGACGGGCGGCCGGTCGCCTTCCGTGTCGGCCTCCACCGCGGCGAGGTGATCGTCGGCAACATCGGCGCCGGCCGG
Organism: Zetaproteobacteria bacterium; assembly: GCA_003696765.1. Taxonomy (NCBI): domain Bacteria; kingdom Pseudomonadati; phylum Pseudomonadota; class Candidatius Mariprofundia; species Zetaproteobacteria bacterium. The sequence continues at coordinate 1,531 of RFFX01000029.1, forward strand.
CAGTTGGAGTTCACCCTGATCGGCGATACCATCGCCATCGCCACCCGTCTGGCCTCCGTCGGCAAGGAGAATCAGCTGGTCGCCCTGCGCAAGAGCTTCCTCGGTGTGCGCCACCCCTTCGAGCTCAATCCGCTGGGACGGCTGCGCCTCAAGGGGCAGGAGGAGCCGCTGGAGTGCGTGCGGGTGGTGGCCCGGGGGGGCGAACTTCGCCGGCGGATCGAGGAGGCGGTCGAGGCGGCGCTCGACCGCGTGCCGATGCCGTCGCATCTGATGAACCTGTACGAACCGAAGGAGTAGAAGCCCATGGCCACCCTACAGAACACCGGCGCCGCGGCATGGGCCTGCCGTACCGGTACGGGAGCTTGCCCATGCAGGCGACGCCCCTGGTGGGGGCTCCCCTTCGGCCGCCGTCCGAACCGACCCGGTTCATGGAGGATGGTTTCGTGCGAAGCCGTCATCCGCGGCCACGGACGGCCGCTCAAATCAAGAGCTTGCGCAAGCAAGTGATTGATTAGCAAGGGGATTGAAGATCACGACCTTCGATTCCCGTGAAGCCAAAAAGTCCACGGACGGACTTTTTGCGATTCCGTCATGAACATCTCCACCGTCATCGGCATCATCGTCGGCATCGCACTGATCGTGCTGTCGATCATCCTCTCCTCGGTCCAGCCTGGGGTTTACGTCAACGGCCCGGGGCTGCTGGTGGTGGTCGGCGGCACGCTGGCGGCGACCTTGATCAGCTTTCCGATGGCCGAGCTGCAGCAGGTCTTCCGCATGGTGGGCTACGTCTTCCGCCACGAGGAGTACTCGATCCGCCAGGACGTCACCGAGCTGGCCAACGCCGCCCGGCTGCGCATGCGCGGCGACTTCGCCCGCATCGAGGATCAGCTCGACCGGATCGAGAACCCCTTCCTGCGCACCGCCATCCAGCTGGTCGCCGACGACACACCGCAGGAGGAGATCATGAGCATCCTCAACTGGCGGGTGCGGCGGCTGCAGGAGCGCGAACAGGCCCAGGCCCACATCTTCCACACCATGGCCGCCTACGCGCCGGCCTTCGGCATGTTCGGCACGCTGGTGGGGATGGTCAACATGCTCTACGACGTCAACGGCCCCGATCTGATGAGCACCGGCCACAACATGGCGGTGGCGCTGATGACCACCCTCTACGGGCTGATCCTCTCCAACCTGATCTTCAAGCCGATCGCCATCAAGCTGGAGCGCCGCACCGAGGCGCGGGTGATGGTGATGCACATGATCATGGAGGGAACCATCCTGCTGGCCGAGAACCGCAGCCCGGCCTTCATCCGCGAGACGCTGAAATCGTTCGTCACCCAGCATGAGGACGAGCTGCGCGGCGTGCGCAGCGAGGAGGATGTGCTCAGCCGCATGCCGGCCAACCTGAGCAAGGACGGCGGCGAGTCGTAGCCCCATGAGCCTCTCCCGGGAGCAGCAACGGGCACTGAAGCGGCTGCAGCACCACGCCATGCGCGCCCGTATGGAGCAGCAGGGCGGAGGGAGTGGCGGCGCCGATCGGCAGGCGACCAGACAACTGGAGCAGGACAGTTGGATGGTCGCCTACCTCGATTTGATGAGCCTGCTGCTCGCCTTCTTCGTCATCATGGGGGCGCTCAGCCACGCCAAGGCCGGCGTCAACCTGCAGGGGCGGCAGCGCGAGATCGAGTCGCACAACAGCCCGGGCAAACCGGTGGCGCTGGACGCCTCCATCAAGCGTCAGGGGCAGAAATCGGGCATGAGCGAATCGATGCAGAAGATCATCGGCTCCAACTCGCTCGGCGGGCTGGTCGACGTCCATGTCGATCCCGGTCAGGTCCGACTGCAGATGGAGGCGCAACTGCTCTTCCCGCCGGGCTCGGACCGGCTCAAGCCGGAAGGGATGGCGGCGCTGGAGAAGCTGAGCAAGGTGTTGCGGGAGAGCGAGGGCAAGATCGACGTAGAAGGCCACAGCGACAACATCCCGATCCACACCGGACGATTCCGCTCCAACTGGGCGCTGTCGGCCGCACGGGCCGTATCGGTGGTCGAGCGGCTGATCGAGCTGGGGATCCCCGCCGAACGGCTGCACGCCTCGGCTTACGGCGACACCCGCCCGCGCGCCAGCAACGCCACCCCGGAGGGGCGGGCCAAAAACCGCAGGGTGGAGTTCGTGCTTGAGATGGGCCAGGAGTTCATCCGCCAGCGGCAACGGCTGAAGGAGGCCGGAGCACTCCTCGTCCGCTGACCGAATCCGTACGCCCCCCAGGGCCCTCCTTCCCGCATCCCGTCGCGCAACCGCTCCATGGAGGGAGCGCTTGCCACCCAAGCCACCATGATTCCACTCGCCCGGCGCATCGCCGATGTCCGACCCTCGGCCACCCTGGCCATCACCGCCAAGGCGGCCGAACTGCGCGCCGCAGGGCGCGACATCATCGCCCTCTCGGTCGGTGAGCCCGACTTTCCGACACCGGAGCGCGCCCGCCGCGCCGCCATCGCGGCGATCGAAGAGGGCTTCACCCGCTACACCGCGGTGGCCGGCATCCCGGAGCTGCGGGCGGCGGTGGCCGACAAGTTCCGCCGAGACAACGGCCTCGACTACGCAACGGATGAGATCCTCGTCTCCGCCGGCGCCAAGCAGTGCCTCTACAACCTGATGCAGGCGTTGATCGACCCGGGGGACGGGGTGGTCATCCCCGCCCCCTACTGGGTCTCCTACCCCGACATGGTACGGCTTGCCGGCGGCCGGCCGGTGTTCGTCGCCACCCGCCCGGAAGAGGGCTTCAAGCTGACGCCACAGCGGCTGCGCGCCGCCCTCGACGAGGGCTGCCGGCTGCTGGTGCTCAACGCCCCCTCCAACCCCACCGGCATGGCCTACAGCCGCGACGAGCTGGCCGCCCTCGGCGCGGTGGTGCGCGACCATCCGGGGCTCGTGGTGGTCAGCGACGACATCTACGAGAAGCTGCTCTTCGACGGCCGGCGCTTCTTCACCTTCGCCCAGGTCAACCCCGACCTGAAGGAGCGTACCGTCACCTGCAACGGCGTCTCCAAGGCATGGTGCATGACCGGATGGCGCATCGGCTTCTGCGCCGGGCCGCGCCATCTGATCGCGGCGATGGCCAGGATTCAGGGACAGAGCACCTCCAACCCCAACGCCATCGCTCAAAAAGCGGCGCTGGCGGCACTGACCGGCCCGCAGGAGGAGCTGGCCGAGATGGTCGCCGCCTACGCCGAACGGCGGCGCTGGCTGGTCGATGCATGGAACGACATCGACGGCTGCGACTGCCCGCTGCCCGACGGCGCCTTCTACGTCTTCCCCTCGGTCGCCGGCTGGATCGGCCGACGGACCCCGCAGGGGGAGCGCATCGACGACGACGTGGCGCTCTGCCGCTGGCTGCTGGAGGAGGCCGGTGTGGCGCTGGTCCCGGGAAGCGCCTTCGGCGCCCCGGGCTTCCTGCGCTGCTCCTACGCCGTCGATGCACCCCTGCTGGAGGCGGCGGTGGCACGGCTGAGGCAGGCGATCGCCACGCTGCGCTGACGTCGCCCCGGCCGTTGCGCCCGGTGGGGTGCGCAACTACCATTGGCGGCTCGGGAGTCGAGCCCTCGACCTCCCGTCCGGCGGCGGCGCGGCTGGCACGGCGCCGTCCGACCATCGAACCAGGAGCGTGATCGCCATGGCCCGTGTCACCATCGAGGATTGCATCGCCCACATCCCCAACCGATTCGAGATGACGGTGTTGGCGTCACGCCGCGCGCGCCAGCTCCTCTCCGGCATGCCCTCCCTGCTGGGAGAGGGCTACGACGACAAGCCGACCGTCCTGGCGCTGCGTGAGCTGGGCGCGGGGCTGATCGACCGGGAGAAGCTCGACGTGCTCGATCAAGAGCGGCGGAGCGAAGAGACGCCGTTCCCCGTCTGACGCCCCCTCCATCGCCCCCGCCATCCGGCCGGCCGGGACGGACGCCATCGCCATGAGCCGGATCTTCGAGATCGCCGAGCGGGTACGCAGCTACAGCCCCAACGCCGACATCGACGCCATCCACCGCGCCTACGTCTTCGCCGCCCACGCCCACGCCGGCCAGCGGCGCATCTCCGGCGAGCCCTACATCACCCATCCGCTGGAGGTCGCCTCCATCCTGAGCAGGATGCGGCTGGACGACGCCACCATCATCACCGCCCTGCTGCACGACACCGTCGAGGATACCGACGTCACCCGCCAGGAGATCGCCGACCACTTCGGCGCAACGATCGCCGACCTGGTCGACGGCGTAACCAAGATCGGCCGCATCCGCTTCACCTCCAGCGAGGAGAAGCAGGTGGAGAACTTCCGCAAGATGATCCTGGCCACCGCAAAGGATCTGCGGGTACTGCTGGTCAAGCTGGCCGACCGCCTGCACAACATGCGCACACTGCAGTTCATGCCGCCGCACAAACAGCGGGCGATCTCCGAGGAGACCATCACCCTCTACGCCCCGCTCGCCCACCGGATGGGGATCCACTGGATCAAACAGAGCCTGGAGGATCTCGCCTTCTCCTACCTGGAGCCGGAGGCCTACCGCCGGCTGGACGCGCTGGTCGGCCGCCAGCGCGACTCGCTGCTGGCGACCAAACAGCGGCTGGAGCGGCTCCTGCAGGAGGCGCTGGCCGACCAGGGGATCGAGACCGAGGTCAAGGGGCGGCTGAAGCACCTCTACAGCCTGCATATGAAGATGCAGCACAAGCATGTGGACTTCAACGAGATCTACGACCTGGTCGCCTTCCGCATCATCGTGCGCGACCTGCAGCAGTGCTATCAGACACTGGGGGTGATCCACAGCCTCTACCGCCCGATCCCCGGTCGGATCAAGGATTACATCGCCCTGCCCAAGCCCAACGGCTACCAGTCGCTCCACACCTCGATCATCGGCCCGGAACAGCACCGTATCGAAGTGCAGATCCGCACCCGCGAGATGCACCGCTACGCCGAAAACGGCGTCGCCGCCCACTGGATCTACAAGGGGGGGAGCGAGCGGGAACACCGCCACTTCCAGTGGCTCAAGGAGCTGACCGAACTGCTCCAGAACAGCGACAACCCCGACGAGTTCCTGGAGAACGCCCGTCTCGACCTCTTCGTCCAGGAGGTCTACGTCTTCAGCCGCGACGGCGAGATCTTCTCCCTGCCGCGCGGGGCCACCGCGCTGGACTTCGCCTACGCCATCCACACCGAACTGGGCCACCACTGCTGCGGGATCAAGATCAACGGCGAGCGCTCCGACATCCGCCGCCAGTTGCGCAACGGCGATCAGGTGGAGGTGCTGACCGACCCCGACCAGATCCCGCAACGTTCGTGGCTGCAGATCGTCCGCACACCGCGCGCCGCGCAGGCCATCCGCCAGTGGTTCCGACGGCGGGAACAGGCCGAGGCGATCGCCCTGGGAGGCAAGATCATGAAGGCCTTCACCGGGGACGACACCCCCGACGACGCCCTGCTCGCGCAACTCGGCTGCGATAACGCCGACACCCTGAAGGCGCGGCTGGGACGCGGGGAGATCACCCTAGACCGATTCATCGCCGCCGCCCGGGTCGGCGGCGGAACGCCTCTGCGGCTGACCGGACGCAACCGCATCACCACCCATCCGGCCGACTGCTGCCTGCCGATCCCGGGCGACCGGGTGCTCGGCCTGCTGGAGGGGGGGCACCTCATGCTGCACGACGGCAACTGCGCCGCGTTGAGCGAGGAGCAACTGCAACACGCCTTCGAGATCCAGTGGGACGGGCAGGACGACCGCCTCCACACCACCGGCATCGAGGTGCACGACCGGGAACAGCGCGGCATGCTCGCCTCGCTGACCCACGCCATCTTCGAGGAGGATGCCAACATCAGCGACATCCGGATCGAGCAGCGTCCCGGCGGCGTCTCGCTGGTCCGGCTGCTGATCGACGTGCGCGACCGCACCCATCTGGCCAACGTCATCCGCGCCCTGCGGGCCATCAAGGGGGTGATCCGGGTCAACCGCTACCACCCCGGCGGGCCGCGTCGCCCCGAGGAGCGACGCGCCGACCGGGCGAAGGGCATCGGCCGACGGGTGCAGCACTGGTTGGCCCACCTCCCCCGGCTGGGCCGCAGCTAGCACGAGGAGGCCACCATCCGCGGCCATGGAGGCCTGCGACAAACCGAAGGTTTTGCAAGGCGATCGACGACCACGCCCGTCGATCGCCGTCGCGTAGACACTCCACGGAGGGAGGTGTTGCGCTGGAAATCATGCACCGCAGACGAAAAGCCGAACCCCGACAAGGTCTCCGCCCGCGGCGGCAGCCGCCTCCTGCACGCTGTGCCGCGGCGCTGATCGGATGGCTGCTGCTCGCCGCCCCCCTCAGCGGGGCGGCCGCCGATTTCGACATCTACCAGTCGGGCTTCACGCCGATCCAGATCGCCTGGCAGGCGGTCGCCGGCCCCCACGGCGGCGGCGCGGCCTCCGCCGCGCTGATCGACCGGGTCGTGCGCCGTGATCTGACCGGCAGCCAGTCGTTCCGCGCGCTGGAGCCGATCAGCTTCCTCGCCAGCGCCGAATCGGCCATGGAGCGGATCGACTACGCCGACTGGCGCATCATCGGCGCCGACATCGTCGCCCTCTGCCGCTACGGGCAGGGGCGCTGGCGGCTGCGCATCCACGACCCCTTCCGCAACAAGCAGCTCGCCGACCTGCAGCTCGCCGACGAGCCCGCCCGTCCGCGACGACTGGCCCACCGCATCGCCAACGCCGTCTACCGCACGGTGATCGGCATCCCCGGCCATTTCGACAGCCACCTGCTCTACGTGCGGCGGCACGGCGGCCGCGCCGACCTGATCTGGATGGACCAGGACGGGGCCAACAAGCAGACCATCGGCCGCAACTTCACCCTGCTGCTCTCCCCCGACTGGTCGCCGGACAACCGGCTGGTGGCGATCAACACCTACGTCGGCAACCGCCCCCGACTGGAGTTCTTCCGCCTGCGCGACGGCAAACGCTCAACCTTCGGCGCCTTCAAGGGGCTCAACAGCACGCCGGAGTTCTCACCCGACGGGGAGCGGATCGCCGCCACCCTGTCGAAGGGGGGCAGCCCCGACATCTACATCTACCACCGCAAACGCAAGGTGTGGCGCCGCCTCACCCGCTCGCCGGCGATCGACACCACCCCCACCTGGTCGCCCGACGGCCGCTGGATCGCCTTCGCCAGCAACCGTGCCGGCGGCAATCCCCAGATCTACCGTATGGAGCTGAAGAGCGGCAAGGTGGTGCGTGTGACCACCGTCGGCGACTACAACTCCTCGCCGGCCTGGTCTCCGCGCGGCGACCGCATCGCCCTGATCAGCTACAAGAACCACTCCTTCGCCCTGGCCACCGTCAAGCCGGACGGCAACGACATCCGCTATCTGGTCACCGGCAGGCGGATCGAGTCGCCCGCCTGGTCGAAGAACGGCCAGATGCTCACCTACTCCGCCGAGGACGACGGCATCCGCCGGGTCTACCGCATTCCGGCGTGGGGCGGACGGTCGATCCCCATCACCCCGGCCAACGAAGACGCCTCCGACGCCGTCTGGTCGCGCTGAACTCCCCGCCGGCCAAGTGGTGCTGGACAGCCCGACCGTCAGCGGCACAATACGCGGCGGATCGTCGGCGGTGAGCTTCCGCCTTCGATGCGCACCAGATGTTCCCACGGGAGGAGATTGTTCCATGAGTCGTTCCAGATCGCTGTCCTGCATCGTCATCGTCGCTGCGGCGCTCACCTTCGCCGGCTGCGCCAAGAAGGAGGTGGTGGGCGCCGACCACGAAGGCGCCGCCCGGCACCAGCAGAGTGCCGCCGCCCAGGAGCCCTCGACCAGCGGCGTCCAGGAGATGAACGGATCCGGCGCGAGCGAGGTCGCCCGTCCCACCACCAACTCGATCTACTTCGCCTTCGACAGCGCGGCCATCGACGCCGCCGGGCTGGCCGTCCTCGACCGCCACGCCGCCTGGCTGCGGGCCCATCCCGGGGTGTCGGTCACCATCGAGGGCAACTGCGACGAGCGCGGCAGCCGCGAGTACAACCTGGCGCTGGGCCAGCAGCGTGCCGATGCGGTCCGTGCCCATCTGATCGCCCAGGGGGTGGACGGCAGCCGCATCGACACCGTCTCCTTCGGTGAGGAGCGGCCGGTCTGCACCGGCAGCGGCGAGGCCTGCTGGGCGCAGAACCGCCGCGCCGACATCGTCGTGCACTGAGCGGGGGCGGCACGCCACAACAGCGCGACTCCCGACCGGAGCGGCCGACGATGCCCCCTTCCCCGGCTCCTGCCGGCGCCGGCATTCGGCGGCTCCGGCGGGCCACCGCCCTGCTGTTGCTCCTCCTCTTCTCCGGCTGCTCCCTCTTCGCAGAGAAGAAGGTCGATCCATGGATCCGCGACAAGGACATGGTGCTGGCCGCGATCAAGAAGGGGGGGCAGGAGCGCGACGCGCTGGGGCGGATGATCCAGGAGCTGACCCGCCAGATCGTCCGACTCCAGCAGAGCGACAAGAAGCAGGCGGCCCAGCTCACCGCCATGGAGGCCGAGCTGCAGGCGCTGCGCGAGAAGCAGGGCAAGCTGCTGGCCGAGCGTAAGAAGCGGCGGGCGAAGCAGCAGGCCAAGGGGGCCGCCGGACATGCGGCGCCGCGCCGCGGGCTCAAGCGGCGGATCGCCGCCCTCGAACGTGACCTCGACCGCACCCTGAAACAGGCGGCGGTGGCCGGGCCGGACCAGGCCCCCCCCCCGACGCCCAAACCCACCGCCCCGCCGGCCAAGCCGTTCGATCCGGCGGCGGAGAAGAACAGCTACAGCGCCGCCTACCTCTCGCTCAAGAGCGGCCGCTTCGAGGAGGCGAGCAAGCAGTTCCTCGCCCACCTCAAACGGTTCCCCCACGGCAACCTGACCGATCAGGCACTCTACTGGCTGGGTGAGAGCTTCCTGGCGCAGCAGCGCCAGAAGGAGGCGCTCAAGGCGATGAAACAGTTGGTGCGCGACTACCCGCGCAGCGGCAAGTACGGCGCCGCCCTGCTGCGCATCGCCTCCATCTACCGCCGGCAGGGGCGGGTGGGCGACGCCAAGGCCGCCTACCTGCAGCTGATCCAGACCCAACCCAACAGCCCCGCCGCCGAACGCGCCCGCAAACAGCTGGCCGAGCTGAAGTAGGCGCGGGAGCAGACGCACGCCGCCATCGCCCGACTCCGGCTGTTCGAGATCGTCGCCACCATCCAGGGGGAGAGCACGCTCGCCGGCACCCCCTGCGCGCTGGTGCGGCTGGCCGGCTGTCCGCTGCGCTGCGGCTACTGCGACACGCCGGAGGCCTTGTCCGCCCGCAGCGGCCGGCCGGCGACGATCGACGCCATCCGTCGCCGGGTGGCCGATCTGGACCTGCCGCTCACCCTGGTCACCGGCGGGGAGCCGCTGGCCCAACAGGCGACCCCCACGCTGCTCGCGGCGCTACTGCCCGTAAGCCCCGTGCTGCAACTGGAGACCAGCGGCGCCTTCGACATCGGCCGGGTGCCCGAAGGGGTGCGTCGCATCCTCGATATCAAAACGCCGGGCAGCGGCGAGGCGGAACGCAACCGGGTGGAGAATCTCGCGTTGCTGCGCGCCGGCGACGAGGTGAAGTTCGTGATCACCGACCAGGCCGACTTCGACTGGAGCATCGACTTCATCCGCCGCCACCGACTGGAGGAGCGCGGCCTGCCGCTGCTCCTCTCCCCGGTCCACGGCGCCGTCGAACTGCCGCGGCTGTGCGACTGGATCCTCGCCAGCCGCCTGCCGCTGCGGCTGCAGCCGCAGCTGCACAAGTGGATCTGGGGGGCGGAGGCGCGCGGTGTCTGAGCCCGATCCCCGACAGAGCGCCGTCTGCCTCCTCTCCGGCGGGCTCGACTCGGCCACCGCCCTCGCCTGGGCCGTCCGGCGCAAGGGGTGGCGCTGCCACACCATCGCCTTCGACTACGGCCAGCGCCACCGCGTCGAGCTCACCCAGGCGGCCCGTGTCGCCGAGGCGCTGGGCGCGGCCTCCCACCGCGTGGTCGCCGTCGATCTGCGCGCCATCGGCGGCTCGGCGCTCACCGCCGACATCCCCGTCCCCAAGGAGGCGCGCGAAGAGAGGGGGATCCCGATCACCTATGTGCCGGCGCGCAACCTGATCTTTCTCTCCATCGCCGCCGGACTGGCCGAGACGGTGGAGGCGGAGTGGCTGATCATCGGTGCCAACGTGATCGACTACTCCGGCTACCCCGACTGCCGGCCGGAGTTCCTCGACGCCTTCGCCGCCGCCGTCAACTTGGCCACCCGCGCGGGCACCACCGGCCGGAGGCTGCGGATCGCCGCCCCACTGATCCGCTGCAGCAAGGGGGAGATCATCCGCATGGGGCTGGAGCTGGGGGTGGACTACGGCCTGACCCGCTCCTGCTACGACCCCGATCCAGAAGGGCGCCCCTGCGGCCGTTGCGACTCCTGCCGCTACCGTGCCCGAGGATTCGCCGAGGCGGGGGTGGCCGATCCGCTGCTGGAGCGGCGATGACGTTTGGCCGGAAAGCTCGAGCAAGAGGTCCATGGACGGACGTGCTGCGCTCTGATCGGCGATGAGAAGAGCGCCTGCGACACCACCCGTCGGGAGGGGGGGGTGGTGACCCTGATCTGGGCCATGGACCGCAACCGCCTGATCGGCGACCGCCACCGGCTTCCCTGGCCCCACATCCCCGCCGACATGCGCTGGTTCCGCCGGCGGACGATGGGCAAACCGGTGGTCATGGGCCGGGTCACCTTCGACTCGATCGGCGGCCCGCTGCCGGGGCGGCGCAACATCGTCCTCAGCCGCGGCACGGGGCGGATCGAAGGCGTCGAGCAGGTCTCCTGCCTGGAGGCGCTGCGTGACCTCTTCGCCGCGGCGCCGGAGACCGAATGGATGGTGATCGGCGGCGCCACCCTCTACCGCCAGCTCCTGCCCGAGGCCGACCGCCTCTGCTGGACCGAGATCGACCACGTCTTCCACGGCGACACCTGGTTCCCCCCCTTCGATGCCGAGGCATGGCAGCGACGGCTGATCGCCACCGTCCCCCTCGGCGCCGACTCCCCCTTTCCGCTGCGCTTCTACGAAGCGACCCCCTCCGCCCGCATGCCACCCACCGGAAACCGGCCCAAATCGCGCTAAAACCAGCCGAAAAATGGTCGTTGACGGGGGTGTTTGCGGCTATGAAGAGAGGGGGTGGTAGTGCCGCAACGACCGGCGGCGCCGGGCGGGTCACAGGCGTCGAACAACCCTTCCCGACCGACACCCTGCTGGTGACCAAGACCGATCCACGGGGGGTCATCACCTATGCCAGCCGCTCCTTCTGTCTCCTCACCGGCTATTGCGAGGCCGAGCTGATCGGCCAGCCCCACAGCATCGTGCGCCATCCCGACATGCCCGCCTCCTTCTTCGCCGGGATGTGGCAGACGATCCAGTCCGGCCGGGAGTGGTCCGGCTGCATCAAAAACCGCTGCAAGAACGGCGATCACTGCTGGATGCACACCTGGATCACCTCGGAACAGGATGAGCAGGGGCGCATCATCGGCGTGCGCCGCACCACCACCAGCCAGGGGAAAGCGAGCTGCGACTGCGAAGAGGCGTTGCGGAAGGGAACGTTGTAATAAAGGGGCAGGGGCGCGTTCGGCCCGGTCTCAATAGCCCAGATCGCCCACCACCTTGTCGGGATCGTATTCGGGATTGAGCAACGCATCGATCGAAGCGGCAAGCCAGGCCGGCTTGCGCCCCTGTTTGGCCGAGGCGATCACCGCGCGCAACAACCGGTCGTTGCGGCACTGCTTGCGCACCTGATCGGTCAGGGTGATGCTCTCGTCGATCAACCGGACGAACTCCTGCTGCTTGAACAGGGTGTGGGTGAGGGTGTAGTCGTTGACCCACTGCGCAGCCGCGGCCTCACGGCAGGCCGGTGTGACGACGAAGTCGAGCCCGGCCGGGTCGGGCGGCGCAACTTCGCGGGTCTGCTCGGCCACCTCGGCGGCGTCGGGCAGAGCCACATCGTTCTGCGCGGCGGCGTAGCCATCCGTGCCGGCGCCGGCAGCCCCGTTCGCCGAAGCCCGATCCACGCCCGTGCCGTTCGCCGGCACGGGCGCACGCAACCCGAGCAACACCGGCCAGTCGACCAGCCCCTGCTGCTGCAGCCACCAGCCGACCAGCGCGCCGAAGCCTGCGAACAACACCACAAGCGGCATCAAGCGCAGCCGGGGGCCGAAGGGGGGCCGCCGCCCGCCGCCCGCCGCCGAAGGATCGGAGGGCGCGGCTGCGGCCGCAGGGCCCTCCCCCTCCCACCGCCGCTCCTGCCCTGCGCCGGGCCGGGACGCAGGCGGCTGCGGCGGCGGGCTCCCCCCGGCAGGTGCGGCGGGAAGGGTGCGGATCTCCAGTACGAACGGCTGGCCACACCCCTTGCACCGGATCCGCCTCCCCTCGGCGGCGCGCGCCTTCTCGGTGGCCGCATACTTCTTGTGGCAATGCGGACAGGCGAAGTAGCCGCGGCCTGTGCCTTCGTGCGGCCCCGTCATCCCCGGTCAGCCCGAACAACCCGGCCTCCACCGCTGCGCGGCACTACATCCACGGAAGAAGCTCTTGCGATGCGACCAGAACCAACGGCAGCAGCCCCCCGGGAGGCCGTCATCCCCCGTAGTGTTCCCGCAGGAACTCGCGGAACTCCTCCAGCGGCATCGGCCGGGCGAAGTAGTAGCCCTGGATCTCGTCGCATCCGTGCTCGGCCAGCCAGTCGGCCTGCGCCTTCTCCTCCACCCCCTCGGCGATCACCTTCAGCGAGAGGTTGTGCGCCAGCCCGATCATCGCCTGCACCACCACCCGCGACTCCTCCCCCCCAGGCAGGTCGCGCACGAAGGACTGGTCCACCTTGAGCTTGTCGACGTTGAAGCGCAACAGGTAGCTCATCGAGGAATAGCCGGTACCGAAATCGTCGACCGAGAGCTGGATCCCGCGATCGTAGATCCCCTGCAGGGTGGAGGCGGTCGCCTCGCTCTCCTGCATGATCACCCCCTCGGTCAGCTCCAGCTCCAGGTTGGCCGGATCGAGCCCGCTCTCGGCCAGCACCCCGTCGACCAGATCGAGCAGCGAGGTGTCGTGGAACTGGCGGCTGGAGAGGTTGACCGCCACGGTCAACGGCGGGAAGCCCTCTTCGCGCAGCGCCCTGGTCTGGAGGCAGGCGTGGCGCAGCACCCAGGCGCCGATCTCGATGATCAGCCCGCAATCCTCGGCCACCGGGATGAACTCCCCGGGCGAGACCCGGCCGAACTCCGGGCTGTCCCAACGCAGCAGCGACTCCATCCCCACCGGCTTGCCGCTGCGCGCGTCGATGAACGGCTGGTAGTAGATGGTGAACTCGTCGTTCTCCAGCGCGCGGCGCAACCCCTTCTCCAGCTCCATGTGGCGGATCGCCTGCGCCTGCATCCGCTCGGTGTAGAACTGATAACCGTTGCGCCCGCTCGCCTTGACCTGGTACATCGCCACGTCGGCGCGGCGCATCAGCTCGGCGACAGCGTCGCCGTCGTCGGGGAAGATGCAGATGCCGATGCTGACACTGACCCGCATCTCGTGCTGCCGGTAGCAGACCGGCTCCTCCACCGCCTTCTGCATCTTGGTGGCGATGCCGGCCACATCCTCCGGGGTGTTGATGTTGCTGATCAGCGCGACGAACTCGTCGCCGCCGATGCGCCCGACCATGTCGGTGCCGCGCACACACCCCTTCAGCCGCCGGGCGATCTCCTTGAGCAGCTCGTCGCCCACCTCGTGACCCAGGGTGTCGTTGACGTTCTTGAAATGGTCGAGGTCGAGGAACATCACCGCCAGCATCGGGTTGGGACCATCCTCGCGCCGGCGGCGGCCGGCGTGCTTGAGCATCTGCTCCAGCATCTCGACGAAGAGCTTGCGGTTGGGCAGGCCGGTGAGCGAATCGTAGTGGGCCAGGAAGTAGAGCTGCTGCCGGTCGGTGATGTGCGAGCCGACCTCGGTCAGCGAGACGATGAAGTTGACCACCTCCTCCTGCTCGTTGGTCACCGCCCGGATGGTGAGCCACTGCGGCATCACCGTCCCCGACCGCAGCCGGTGGTTGACCTCCCCCTCCCAGACACCGTCGCGCTCCACCAGCCGCCACATGTGGTCGTAGAAGTCGGGAGGGTGGGCGTTGGACTGCAACATCCGCAGCGTCTGGCCGACCACCTCGCTGCGGGGGTAGCCGGTCATCTTCTCGAACGCCTTGTTGACGGTGAGGATCCGCCGCTCGGTGTCGGTGATCAGCAGACCGTCGCGGGCGTACTCGAAGACGCCGGCCGAGAGGCGCAGCTCCCGCTCCAGCCGCTTGCGCGACAGGTAGAGCCGGGCGAAGGAGGCCACCTTGGCCTCGACCCACTCGGGGTTGAACGGTTTGCCGAAGAAGTCGACCGCGCCCGCCCGAAGCCCCTCGGCCACCAACGAGGAGGTCAGCCCCGCGCCGGTGAAGAGCAGCACCGGGATGTCGCTGCACCCCTCCATCCTGCGCAGACGCCGCAGCGTCTCGAAGCCGTCGATCCCCGGCAGGTTGAGATCGAGCAGCACGATCGCCACGTCGCTCTGCCGCTCGAGCAACGCCAGCGCATCCTCGCCGCTTTCGGCCATCAGATGCTCGTATTCAGGGCGGTCGAGCAGATCGCACAGCAGATCGCGGTTGCGCTCCTCGTCGTCGACGATCAGCAGCCGGACGGGATCACCCATCCCCGCCCCCCGCCGCACCATCCCCGCGGGAGAGGGCGAGCAGCCGCTCCAGCGAACGGGAGAAGTCGTCGTTGATCAACACGTGGTGCGCCTCGTCGGCGTGGGCCATCTCCTCCTCGGCGGCGGCCAGCCGCTGGGCCATCACCTCCTCGGAGTCGTGACCGCGCCGGATCAGCCGCCGGCGCAACTCCTCCATCGACGGCGGCAGGATGAAGATGCGGCAGACGCGCTCCATCCGCTGCGCCACCTGCTCCGCCCCCTGCCAGTCGATCTCCAGCAGCACGTCCCGACCTTGGGCGAGCAGCCGTTCGACATCCTCCCGTCGGGTGCCGTAGAGGTTGCCGTGCACCTCGGCCCACTCGAGGAAGGCACCGGCCTCCACCTGGCGGCGGAACTCCTCTTCGGAGAGGAAGTGGTAGTGCTCGCCGTCGACATCCCCCGGCCGGGGCTTGCGCGTGGTGCAGGAGATGGAGAGCGCCAGGTTGGGATCACGCTCCAGCCAGGCGGTGCAGAGGCTCGACTTGCCCGCCCCCGACGGCCCGGAGACGATGAACAGCCGACCGCTCACCCCGCCCCCTCCCGGGGTCGGTAGCGGTCGAGCACCAGCGCCACCAGCAGGGTGACCGCCAGCACGCCGCCGCCGAGCAGGATCACCGCCTCCCACGGATAGCCGCCGTAGGGCTTGCTGATGTCGGTCACCATGCCGCGGTCGAGCAGGGCGAGCGCGATCACCGGGATGACGAAGCGCACCGCCATGTCGAACCAGTCGCGGGCCAGCCAGACGGCGAGCATGGCGACCAGGATGCAGATGCGGGCGAGGAAGGCGCCGATCCCGCCCCCCTCGACCATGAAGAAGCCGACCCAGGCCAGCGCCAGCCCGAGGGTGAGCAACAGCCGCATCAGCACCTCGTAGTGGCGGGCGAAGCGGAAGCCGGAGACATCGAGGACATAGTGGTGGAAGCGCCGACCGCCGAAGAACCAGCCGACCACGATGCACTCCAGCGCCACCACCAGGGTCAGCGCATAGTTGGTGACGAAGTGGTCGACGATGTCGAGCCAGAACAGCCCGGTATCCATGGTGAAGAAACAGCTGAGCAGGAAGCCGATCGCACAGATCGGCGTCACCACCCGCCGGCGCGCCACCCCCAGCTTGTCGGTCAGCGCGGTGGTGAAGGCCTCGATCAGCGAGATGCTGGAGGAGAGCCCGGCCATGAAGAGCGCGCCGAAGAAGAGCATGCCGAAAAGCTGCGGCAGGAACGGCATGCTGGAGATCGCCTGCGGATAGGCGACGAAGGCCAGGCCGATGCTCTGGGTCACCACCTCCTCGAACGGCTTGCCCGACTGGTGGGCCATGAAGCCGAGCGTGGCGAAGACGGCGAAACCTGCGATGAAGGAGACCGCCGAGTTGGAGAGCGCGGTGACGATGGCATAGCGGGTCAGGTTGGCCCGGTCGGGCAGGTAGGAGGCATAGGCGGTCATGATGCCGAAGCCGACCGAGAGGGTGAAGAAGATCTGGGTGAAGGCGGCGACCCACACCTTGGGATCGGCCAGCTTGCCCCAGTCGGGGGTGAGGTACCAGTGGATGCCGGAGGTCCCTCCGGGAAGCATCAGCGACCAGCCGACCAGCACCAGCACGATGACGAACAGCGCCGGGATCATCACCTTGTTGGCCAACTCGATGCCGCCGCTGATGCCGCGGCCGACGATCCACCAGTTGAGCCCCCAGACGACGACCAGGCTGACGAAGATCGGCAGGTTGGGGGCGCTCATCGCCAGCGCCCGGTGGCTGTCACCGAGATGGAGGAACTGGTGGAAGAAGTAGTCGTTGGCATCCGCCCCCCAGGCGAGCAGCGGCGAGAAGGCGAAGTAGTCGCCGCACCAGGCGATGATCACGCAGTAGTAGGCCTCGATGCCGAACATGACGAAGACCACCGCCCACCAGCCGATCCAGGAGAAGCGCGGGTCGATGGTGGCGAAGGCGCGCGGCGTGGAGACGCGGGCGTGGTGGCCCAGCGCCATCTCGAGCAGCAACACCGGGATACCGACCAAAAGCAGCGCGATGACATAGGGCACCAGGAAGGCGCCGCCGCCGTTCTCGTAGGTGAGGTAGGAGAAGCGCCAGATGTTGCCCAGCCCGACGGCCGAGCCGATCGCCGCCAGGATGAAGCCGATGCCGCTGCCCCACTGTTCTCTCGTCGCCGTACTCATCGCCCCGCCGAATGGAAGTCGGATCGCCGGGTGCAGATGGTATCCGGCCGCGCCATCCGGCTCAATCGCCCCCCGCCTTCCGACCGTGGATCACCTGGTCGATCCGCTGCGAGAAGAGCGGAATCCAGACCGGTTTGCCCAGCAGCTCCACCCCCGTGCGCTCCTCCTCGCTCAGCTCCACCCGCCCCCGGTCGTAGCCGGTGAGCAGCACCACCGGCACCGTCGAGCCGGCCGCCCGGATGGCACGCAGCAGCTCGATGCCGCCCATCTCCGGCATCACCACGTCGCTGACCACGCAGGCGATCTCCTCCCGCCGGCGATGGAAGAGCTCCAGTGCGGCACGCCCGTCGGCGGCGGTCAGTACGCGATAACCCAGCTCCTCCAGCACCTCCCCCAGCGCACGCCGCACCTGATCGTCGTCGTCGACCAAAAGCAGCGTAACCCCCTCCGCCGCCCGCCGCACCTCCCCCGGCGGATCCTCCCCTTCCTCCTCCGCCGCCGCGGAAAGGAGGGGCAGGAAGATGCGGAAGCAGCTCCCCTCGCCGGGGGCGCTGACCACCTCGATCGCGCCGCCGTGGTTGGTGACCGTGCCGTAGGCGGTGGAGAGCCCCAGCCCGGTGCCCGCCCCCACCTCCTTGGTGGTGAAGAAGGGCTCGAAGATCTGCGCCCGGGTCTCCTCGTCCATGCCGCAGCCGGTGTCGCACACCTCGATGCGGGCGTAGTCGCTTCCCCGCTGCAGCTCGGGATGGCGGGCGAAGAAGGCGTCGTCCGGCCGGCAGCGGCGCAGGTCGACCGAGATCTCGCGCAGCCGGCAGCCGGCGACCGCGTCGCGCGCGTTGTTGATCAGGTTGACCACCACCTGCTGGATCTGGCCCGCGTCGCCGTGGACGGTGAGCGGCTCCGGACAACAGGCCACATGGAGCGTGACATCCTCGGAGATGCCCAGGGCGGCGGTGCGCGCCGCCGCATCCACCAGCGGATTGAGCACCACGTCGCGCATCTCGCGGAAGAAATCCTTGCGCGCGTAGGTGAGCAGATCCTTGATCATCGCCGCCGCATGGGCGACGATCTCCTCCACCTCCTCCAGGTAGCGCCGTACCTGCGCATCCGGCTGCATGCGGCTCTTGGCCAGGTAGAGCTTGCCCACGATGCCGCCCAGCATGTTGTTGAAGTTGTGCGCCACACCGCCGACCAGCGTGCCGATCGACTGCACCCGCTGGGCGTGGCGCAACTGCTGCTGCAGCCGCTGCTCCTCGGTGATGTCGCGCATCATGCCGACGAACATCGGCGCACCATCGATCTCCATCGCGCCGACCGACAGCTCCAGCGGAAAACGCTCGCCGTTGCGCCGCTGCCCCTCGATCCTCACCGGCATGGAGGTCCCGATCAGCGCCCCCCGCCGCCGCCCGGCCAGCCGGTCGCGCAGCGCACGGCGGTGGCGCTCGCGCAGCGGGCCGGGCATCAGCATCATCACGTTGCGTCCGACCACCTCCTTCGCTTCGTAGCCGAAGATCCGCTCCGCCGCCGGATTGAACAGACGGATCGCCCCCTCGGCGTCGATGGTGACGATCGCCACCGCCGCGTGGCGCACCACCGCCTCCATCTGGCCGGCCACCCGGGCGAGCTCGCCCAGGACGGCATCGAAGGCGCGCACCATATCGCCCATCTCGTCGGCACACTCGATCACTTCGAGCCCATGTTCCCGCCCGTCGCCTCGCCGCACCCGCTCCACCGCCGCATCGAGCGCGGCGATGGTCCGCATCACCGACCGATAGAAGGCGGCAAAGAACAACAGGGCGGCGATCAGCGCCACCAGCAGGAAGAGCTTGATGCGGTACTGCTGGCCGACGCGCTGCTCCACCCCGTCGACCAGCCGGCCGCGCAGCACCCCAAGCCCCTGCTGCTGCCAGTCGAAACCGGCGCGGATCACCGCCGTCATGCGCACAAAGTAGTCGCGCGCCGACAGCAGGGGATGGGGGCGGCGCAACACCTCCTGTTCGGTCAGCGCGATCAGCGGCTCCACCCGTTCGACGAAGCGGTCGGCGGGGTCGGTGGCCGGCGGTTCGTGCTCCTCCGCCTCCCCTTCGCCCGCGAACGACTCCCCTTCGATCGCCTCGTGCGCATCGCCGACGAGCAGCAGTTGCGACCGAACCCGGCCGAGCAAGCCGTCGATCCGCAGCCGCACCTGTGGGTCGACCCGCCCTGCGGCGGCCAGCAGCCCAGCTCCCTGGCCGCGCAACTGGCCCAGTGTTTCCAGCAGTTGCGGCAGATGTTCGGCCAACAGCAGGAGCCGACTCCGCAGACCGGGGTCGGACTCGTAGTCGAGCCGGCTCTCATGTATCACCTGGCGGTTGTGCTGGAGCAACAGCGCGATCAGCGAGGTGTGCCACCGCCACTGCCGCGGGTCGTCGGGCGCCTGCTTGATCCTTCGCCAGAGCAGCTCCACCTGCGGCCAGTACTCCGGTACGCTGATCGCCGGCGCCTGGCTCCGATCGAGCAGGTGGTTGGCGCGGAAGAGGGCATCGATCTCCACCTGCTTGTCGGCCAGCGCGCGCACGAAGAGGGTGGGGTCGTGCTGGTGGGCACGGGTCATGCCGCGATGTTCGGCCACCGCCCGCGCCAGCAGGCTGTTGCCGATGATGTGGTCCAGCCCGACGATCTTCAGCCGGGCATCCCGCACCGCGGCATCGAGTGCCGCGATCTGCTGCCCGGCGAGCCACAGCGTCGGCAGCAGCAGCACCAGCGAGATCAGGAGGAACTTCTGCGGGTAGCGCAGAGCGTGCATCAGCCGGATCAGCGAGTAGAGCAGATCGCCCTGCCCGCCCCCGTAACGGCGGCGGTAGCAGGCGAAGAGTGTTGCGGCGAGCAGCAGGAAGGCGAGCGCGGTCATCTCGGAGATGGAGAAGAGATGACGCTGCGATGGCGGCACCTCGCGGATCAGCAGGTGCATGGCAAA
>RFFX01000030.1 GCA_003696765.1 Zetaproteobacteria bacterium
ATGCAAGCGACGGATTTGTAAGGCGATCGAAGACCGCGCTCTTCGATCGCCGTCAAGCAAAAAGTCCACGGACGGACTTTTTGCGATTCGATCATGGATTACGCCGCTGCACGAGCCAACATGGTGGAGCATCAGATCCGCGCCTGCAGGGTGCTCGATCCCGATCTGCTCGACTTCCTCTCCCGAATGCCGCGCGAGCGGTTCGTGCCGGAGGAGCTGCGCAGCATCGCCTACATGGAGGGGCATGTGCCGCTCCCCTGCGGCCAGGAGATGCTCTCTCCGCTGCAGGAGGCCCGCATCCTGCAGCAGCTGGCCCTCTCCGGCGATGAGGAGATCCTGCTGATCGGCGCCGGCAGCGGCTATCTGACGGCGCTGTTGGCCATGCAGGCCCGCTTCGTGCTGGCCTGCGAGATCCATCGGGAGCTGGTCGACTTCGCCACGCGCAATCTGCGCGATCTTGGGATCGACAATGCGCGGGTGATCCAGCTGAACGGCCTCGATCCCGAGGCGTGCGAGGAGATCGACGGCGGGCCGTTCGACGTGCTGGTGATCGCCGCGGCGGTGGATGAGATCCCGCGACACCTGCGTGACCGGGTGGCGCCGGGGGGGGAGGTGATCGCCTTCGTCGGCAGCAACCCGGTGGTCGAGCTGCTGCACCAGCGGCTGTTGCCCGACGGCGGGGTGGAGACCACCCGGGTGATGGAGACGCTTCTGGCCGATGCCGAGGGGGCGGTCAAGCCGCGCGAGTTCGTTTTTTGATCCGGATCCCGCTGCGGGAGGCGGGGCGGTGAGCGGCGGGGGGCGCACAGCCTGTGGCGTCGATCGCGGCCGGCGCGCCGTTCTGCGCGGGGTGGGGGCGGCGGTTGCGGCGGTGGTGTGGGCGCCGGAGGCGCTCCGCGCCGATCCCCGTCGGGCGGCCCTGGTCGACGCGCTGGTGCGCCAGACCGGTCTGCCGCGCGCGGAGGTGGCCGCGGCGCTGACTCAGGCCCGCTACCGCGATTCGGTCATCCGGCGCATCACCACGCCGTATGAGGCGCGCCCCTATGCCGCCTACCGTCCGCTCTTCGTCCGGCGTCGGCTGGCCGATCAGGGGCGGGCCTACCTGCGCGAACATGCGGCCGTCTTCGCCGCCGCGCGGGCGCGCTACCATGTGCAACCGGAGATGATCGCCGCCATCCTGGGGATGGAGAGCCACTACGGGCGCCGGCGCGGGCGCGACCGGGTGCTCGATGCGCTCTACACGTTGGCGGTCGGCTATCCGCGCCGGGCCGACTTCTTCCGCCGCGAGCTGGGGGAGTTTCTGCTGATGTGCCACGAGGAGCGGCGGGACCCGGCTTCGGTGGTCGGCTCCTATGCCGGCGCCTTCGGCACCACCCAGTTCATCCCCTCCTCTTACCGCGCCTACGCCGTCGACGGCGATGGCGACGGGCGGCGCGACGTCTGGGATTCCCCGACCGATATCATCTACAGCGTGGCCAACTACTTCCACCGCCACCACTGGGACGACCGGCGGCCGGTGGCCCACTGGCTGCCGGAGGGGGCCGGCCGGCGGGCGCCGATCGCCGCTCTGATCGCCGCACGCAGCCTGCGGTGGCGGGCGCTGGCCGATCTGCGACCGGAGCTCGGCCGGCTGCCGGCGCACTGGCGTGATGACGACCGGGTGACGGTGATCGCCCTGGCGGTGGAGGAGGGGGTGGAGCGGCCGCTGTTGATCCACTACAACTTCCATGTCATCACCCGATGGAACCGTTCCCGCAACTACGCCATGGCGGCGACCGAGCTGGCCGCCATGCTGGGCAGCGCGCTGTGCGCCGTCTCCTGATCGCGCTGATGCTGCTTTCCCTGTCCGCGCTGGTCGGCGGCTGCGGGCGGCAGGGGGTGGCCCTCTACGACCGGGGGGGGTATGCACCGCCCCCCTCTGCGGGCGGGGCGCGCAAGGCCGGCCGTCCCTATCGGGTCGGCGGCCGCTGGTACCACCCATTGCAGAGTGCGGCCGGCTACGATGAGACCGGGATCGCCTCCTGGTACGGCCGCGACTTCCACGGCAGGCGGACGGCCAACGGCGAGATCTACGACATGCACGCCATGACCGCGGCGCACAAGACACTGCCCCTGCCGACCATGGTGCGGGTGACCAATCTAGAGAACGGCCGCTCGGTGGTGGTGCGGGTCAACGACCGCGGCCCCTTCGTCAAGAACCGGCTGATCGACCTCTCCTACGCCGCCGCCCGTGCGCTGGGGTTCGACCGCAAGGGCACGGCGCGGGTGCGGGTGCAGGCGTTGGAGGGGGCGGCGTCGGCTGCCCCACCTCCTCCGGTTGCATCGGCATCTCCCACCGGATCCCTGCCGCCCGATGCGGTCTATGTGCAGGTGGGTGCCTTCTCCAGCTACGCCAACGCAGAACGGTTGCGCCGCCGATTGCAGGCTCGCTTCGCCCCGGTGAGGATTGCGCGCGCCCGCCTCCCCGGAGGGGCGCTCTACCGGGTGCGCATCGGGCCGCTGCGGGCGATGTCGCGGGTGGAGCGGATCGTGCTGGCGCTGCAGCGTGCCGGCTTCGGTCGGGCGATGGTGGTGATCGAGTGACGCCACCTCGGCAGGGTGGGGTGATCTCCGCCTTCGGTTCGTCGTGTATCCCCTCCGACGATCCCCGCTACCGCGCCGTTGTCGCCTTGGGCCGCCGGTTGGCCGAGGCTGGCTGGCGGGGGCAGACCGGCGGCCATCAGGGGATGATGGCCGCCTTCGCCGAGGGGATGGCACAGGGCGGTGGGGCGGTGCGCGGGGTGACGCTGAGCCGCTTTCCCACCCCACCGGAGAACGCGCTGGCCGAGGAGCTACGCTGCGACGACTTCTTCGAACGGATGAAGCGGCTGGTGGAGGAGTGCGACGCCTGGCTGGTGCTGCCCGGCGGGCTGGGGACCCTCTCCGAGTTCGCCATGTGCTGGGATCTGAAGGCGATCCGGGTGGTGGAGCCCAGGCCGCTGATCTTCTTCGGCGACTGCTGGCCGCCGCTGCTTGCGGCGCTGGAGCGCCATCTGGTGATGTCGGTGGAGGATGCGATGGCACAGGTTGTCTGCTGCCGGAGTGAGGATGCGGTGCTCTCGGTGTTGCGCGATGTCTCCCTGGGGCGGTGAGGGGGCGGGCGGAGGAGCGGCCATGGAGGGCCGCGCTCTTCGATTCCCGTCGGACCAATCGTCCACGGACGGGGCTGTTGCGATGAAATCATGATGGGGCTGCTGTGGTACGATCCGGAAGGAAGAGGATGAGACGGACGGCATGGATCGCGTGGACGCTGTTGGCGGCGGTGGTGGTCGCCGCCCCGGCCGCGCGGGCGGCGCTCTGGCCCAAGGCGCCCGAGCTCAACGCCCGGGCGTGGGTGTTGCTCGACGCCCGCTCCGGCAAGGTGGTCACCGGCCACAACGCCGACGAGGAGCTGCCGCCGGCAAGCCTGACCAAGATGATGACCCTCTATCTGATCTTCGAGGATCTTCGGCTGGGGAGGCTTGCGCTGGATGAGCGGGTGTCGGTCAGCCGCAAGGCGTGGAAGATCGGCGGCAGCACCATGTTTCTCGATCCCCGGATGAAGCCGACCGTCGAGGAGTTGATTCACGGTATCGCCACCTATTCCGGCAACGACGCCTGCATCGCCATGGCCGAACACATTGCCGGCACCGAGGAGGCCTTCGCCGACAGGATGAACGAGAAGGCGGGGGCGTTGGGTCTGCACCATACCCACTTCGTCAACGCCACCGGTTTCCCGGTGGATGGGCACTACAGCAGCGCCCGCGACATGGCCCTGCTCGGGGCGGCGCTCTGGCGGGACTTCCCCAAGTACTACAAGATCTTCTCCGAGAAGAGCTACACCTTCAACGGCCGCAGGCAGTACAACCGCAACCGGCTGCTCTGGTCGATGCCGGGGGTGGACGGCATCAAGACCGGCCACACCAGGGCCGCCGGCTACTGCCTGGTCGCCTCGATGCAGCAGGGCGATACCCGTTTCGTCTCCGCCATCTTCGGCGCCCGTTCCGACCGCGCCCGCGCCGCGTTGAGCAAGTCGCTGCTCAAGTACGGCTTCCGCAACTTCGTCTCCGTGCGCCCGGCGGTGCACGATCTGCGCAGGGAGGTGGAGGTCTTCGGCGGTGCCGACAACCATGTCTGGCTGATCCCTGCAGCCCCCGTCTGGATCACCGTGCCCAAGGGGTATCAGCGCAAGGTGGCCTTCGACCTCACCTACCCCGCGCCGCTGACCGCGCCGCTCTCCAAGGGGCGGAAGGTGGGTGAGATCCGTGCCACCGTCACCGACGAGCGGGGACGGCGGCATACCCTGGCCACCGTGCCGATGGTCACCGCCGCCGCGGTGGGCGAGGCCGGCTGGTTCGGCCGCATGGTCGACCGCATCCGATTGATGTTCCGGGATGCCCCCGAGGGTGGGTGAGGAGGGGGGATCGCCCGCTCCGGGAGCCGGCAACCCTGATCGGGGGCTTGTCGCCTGGCTCAACGATCGCTTCCTCCCGCTCGCCGAGGCGCGGGTGCACATTGAGGATCGGGGTTTTCAGTTTGCTGACGGCGTCTACGAGGTGGTGGCCTGCTTTGGCGGCACCTTCCTCGATCTCGACCCCCATCTGACGCGGCTGGAGTACTCGCTCGAGGCGGTGGCCATCCCCATGCCCTGCAGCAGGGAACAGATGCGCGCGCGGCTGGAGGAGCTCTATCGGCGCAACCCCTTCCGCGACGCCATGCTCTACATCCAGGTGACCCGCGGGGTGGCGCCGCGCGCCCATCTGGTCTCCACCCCTCTCACCCCCACCTGGGTGATGACCGCGCGTGCGTTGCCGCTCCCCTCCGATGCCCGCGTGGCGCAGGGGCTGGTCGGCATCACCCTGCCGGATATCCGCTGGAAGCGGTGTGACATCAAGTCGATCGCGCTTCTGGCCAGCGTGCTGGGCAAGCAGGAGGCGCAGCGCGCCGGTGCCGACGAGGCATTCTGGGTCGACGAGGAGGGGCATCTGCTCGAAGGGTGTGCCACCAACCTGCTGGCGGTGATCGACCAGGTGGTGGTGACCCATCCGCTCGACCAACGGGTGCTGGGTGGAATCACCCGTGCGTTGGCGCTGAGGCTGGCCGCCGAGGCGGGGTTTGCGGTGGCCGAGCGGCCGTGGCGGCTCGACGAGCCGGGGCTGAGCGAGTGCATGCTGACCAGCACCACCAACGCGGTGATGCCGGTCTGTGTGATCGACGGTCGGCCGGTGGGCGACGGCCGGCCGGGGCGGGTGACCCGCCGGTGGCGGGCGGCGATGATCGACCATCTTGGGCGCCTCTCTGCCGGAGCGGGGGATCGTTGACGGGCGTTTTGCAGTGAAATTTGAGCCGAAGCCGCGTGGGGTCCTGCTCGATCTCGACGGCACGTTGATCGACGGCTTCGGGCCGATCGCCTGGGCGCTCAACCGGACGCTGGCCGAGTTCGGCCGGCCGCGGATGACGCGGGAGGAGATCGTCCGCCACACCGGACGGGGCGAGTGCAGCATGATCTCGCTCTTTGGCGATCGGCGCGAGGAGGCCGGCCGTCGTTTCCTCGAGTTTCACGATCGGCGCCTGCTCGACATTACGCCGCTGCCCGGCGCGGAGGCGTTGCTGCGCTGGCTGGCGGAGCATGAGGTGCCGCGGGCGGTGGTGACCAGCAAGAGCCAGTCGCGCGCCGAGCGGCAGCTGGCGCACCTGGGCTGGACGGGGCTTTTGCCGCTGGTGATCGGGCTGACGCCCGAGCGGCGGCAGAAGCCCGATCCGCACACCCTGCTGCTGGCCGCCGAGGCGCTCGGGTGTGCCCCCGGGGAGCTGGTCATGGCCGGTGACGGTGTCGGCGACATGAAGGCGGCACGACGGGCGGGTTGTTATCCGCTGGGCGTCAGCGGAGGGTTCGATGCCGACGAGTTGCGCGCGGCGGGTGCGGGCGATTGCGTCGATGGCTGTCCGGCGCTCCGTGTATGGCTGGAGTGCCGGCTGGCGCTGCCGGAGGCGGAAGGAGTGGAGTGATGGGCAGAGCGGTGGGGATGGTCGGTGTGGCGGCCGCGATGGTGGCGCTGGCGCTCTTTGCTCCCGGTTGCGGCGGCGGCGGTGGCGGTGGCGGGAGCGTGGCCGGCGGCAGCACGGTTGCAGTCCACGGCGTGGCCAACCTCGGGGTGGTCCAGGGCGGTGTGGTCCGTGCCTACCGGCTGGATGGCGGCGGCAAGGGGGCGTTGCTCGACCGCTACAGCGGCACCGGGCCGGGAGGCGGGTTCACGCTGCGGATCTCCAACTATCAGGGGCCGATGCTGCTCGAACTCACACCGGGCGGCCAGGGCGCCACCTTTCTGGACGAATACACCGGCACGACTGCTGCACTGAGCGGTACGATCCGTGCGGTGGTGCCGGCGGTGGTCGCCGATCAGTATGCCAACATCACGCCGCTGACCGAGATGGCCGCCGCCGGTGCGCTGCAGAAGATCGCCGCCGGCGGCGACCCGGCAGCGGGGGTGATGGAGGCGCTGGCCCAGGTGGGCAGCGCCTTTCTCGGTGGGGGCGATCCGCTCACCCTGATCCCCGACGATGTGACCCTGCCCGCCTCGGGCGACGCCGATCGCGCCCATTACGCCGCGGTCTTGGCCGGCATCGCCGGGTTGGCGCACACCCGCGGCAAGTCGATCCCGGCGCTGGCCGCCGACCTCTACGGCCAGCTCTTTCCCGTCGGCGGCAGCGGCGCGCTCTCCACCACCGATCTGAACGACCTCTACACCCACATGATCCAGGCACCGGTCACCGGGCGGGTCGACCACCGCCCGGCGGTCGCCGGCCGTCCACTGGGCAGCGCCAATATCGCCCAGGCGCATCAGGGGCGGTTCGAGTATGTGACGCTCACCTTGGCCGTCGGCGGCCGGCGGCTGGAGCGCGGGGTGGTCGACCTCTATACCACCTCCGCCGCCATGTTCCCCCGGGATCTCTACGTCGACGGCACTGCGCAGGCGCCGGCGAGCGGCAGGGTCGGCTTCGATACCTACTCCCTCTCCGCCGACGGTCGCTGGAGCCTCGATCGGGTGACCAGCGCGGTGGCCGAGCCGCAGTATCAGGGGGCCTTCTCCGCCGATGGCCAGATGGTCGCCGGGGTGTTGACCGACAACTACAGCCTGACCGAGCACCGGCTGCTGCTCGGCGTGCGCCACACGGACGCTCCGGTGGTGACCAGCGCCGTCTGGCAGTGGGTGGGGTTGGAGTACGGTGCCGCCGGGGCGTTGACCACCTTCAGCGGCAATCTCGATGTCACCGCCTCTTCGGCAGCCGCCGGGGCCTTTTCCGGCGGGATCACGGCCTCCGACGGCAGTCGGCCGACTTTCAACGGCAACGTTGTACGCGACAGCTACGGCTTCGTCTTCACCCTGGCGAAGGGGAGTGCGCCGGTGCCGGTCCGGTTCCGCTTCGTCCCCTCCGAGGATGGCCGCAAGGCGCTGATCTGGTTCGCCGACGGCACCGTATGGGGGGTTGGTGTCGCCCTCCGGCGCAACAGCGTCGCGCAGCCCCTCGTCGGCCGGCGCTACCACTACGTTGGGCTGGCCGCCTCCACCTCCGTCCGGTCGACCGCCGGTTTCGTCCACCTCCTTCCCGGCGGGGGGCTCTTCTCCGGGCGTGACTTCACCACCGCGCCGCAACCGCAGCGCAGCGGGGTTTCGTTCACACTCTCGATGCAGGCG
The DNA here is from genome assembly GCA_003696765.1 of Zetaproteobacteria bacterium. Taxonomy (NCBI): domain Bacteria; kingdom Pseudomonadati; phylum Pseudomonadota; class Candidatius Mariprofundia; species Zetaproteobacteria bacterium. The sequence continues at coordinate 7,716 of RFFX01000030.1, forward strand.
GCGGACCGTGTGGGGTTGCGGGCCGTCTCCCTCTCCAAGGGGGGGGAGGCCGCGTTGTCCGGCTTCATCGCCCCCGACGGCACGGTGGTCGTGGCCGAGGATCCCGGTCGCGGGATCCGCCTGCTGCTGCGGCAGTAGCGGGAGGGAAGGGGGATGGTCGCGATCCAGACGCTGCGCCGGCAGGAGTGGTGGCTGCAGCGTGCTCCGGCGGCGCTGGAGGTGGCGCTGGTGGTGTGGATCGCCTGGCAGTGCGCGGTGCTTCTGGTGCCTTCCGGCACCCGGAGGGATGGGGCGGATCTCCCTGCTGCGCCGCAGGCGGAGCGCACGGCCGTCGGGTCGATCGATCCGGCGGCGATCGTTGCCCAGCACCTCTTCGGCAAGCCACAGGCCAAGCCCAAAGCCGCGCCGAAACCGAGACCGGTGGCGCCACCACCGCCTCCGCCGGTGGTCAAGCCTCCGATCCGGCTCGATGCCAAGCTGGTCGGTACGGCGATGGCCGGCGACCGGTCGGTGGCCATGATCCTGCCGATGCCGGGCAAGGCGGTGGATACCTTCCACGTCGGGGACGCCGTCATTCCCCGGGTCACGGTGCAGCGGATCTATGCCGATCATGTGGTGCTCGATGCCGACGGGACGCCGCGGGAGCTCTGGCTGGACAAGAAGGCCGAGGCGGCGGCCAAGGGGATGCCTCCTCCACCGCCGCTGGTGCGGCAGCTCCCGTCGAGAAGCCCCAACCGGCGCAACATGGGATTGAGCCGGCAGGTGGTCAACGACGCCATGGCCAACTTCTCCCGGCTGTTGTCGCAGGCGCGTATCCTGCCCCATTTCACCAACGGCAAGGCCGACGGCTTCCTGGTGACCGACATCGCCGCCGGCAGCCTCTATCAGCGGCTTGGCCTGCAGAACGGCGATATCCTCACCGGGGTCAACGGCAAACCGGTCACCTCGATGGAGCAGGCGATGAACATGTACCGCCAGTTGCAGACGGCCTCGAGCGTCGATGTCACCGTACGGCGCGGCGGCAGCGACTACGTCTTCCACTACGAGATCCGCTGAGCGGCGATGGAGGGGTGATGGATTTGCAGAGGAGCGGCGGATTGCGCAGGAGAGGACCAGGGAGGTGGGCGATGCGACGTGGGCGGACGACGGCCATCCGGTTCCGATTCCTGCCGTTCGTGGCCGCGCTGCTGATGCTGGCGGCTCTGCCGGCCTGGGCCGGCGGCAAGGTGACACTCAACTTCAAGGATGCCGACATCAAGTCGGTGATCAAGTTCGTCTCCGAGTTCACCGGCAAGAACTTTCTGGTCGACAACCGGGTGCGGGGGACGGTGAGCATCGTCTCCCCGACGCCGATCTCGGAGAAGGATGCCTACGACGTCTTCCTCTCGGTGCTGGAGATGAACGGCTTCGCCGCCGTGCCCAGCGGTAAGGTGATCAAGATCATCCCCCGCGCCGAGGGCAAGCAGAAGACCATTCCGGTGTTGCGCAACCAGCCCAGGGCCAACGACGACCTGGTGACCGAGGTGATCGCGCTCCACTACGCCAACGCCGCCCAGCTGGTGGCCATCCTGCGGCCGCTGATCGCACCGGTGAGCCACCTGGTCGCCTACCCGGCGAGCAATCTGCTGCTGCTGACCGATTCCGCCGCCAACATCGCCAAGATCCGCAAGATCATCGCCATCGTCGACCAGCCCAAGGCGGTCTCGGTGCGCATCTTCGAGTTGCAGTACGCCTCGGCGGCCAAGCTGGCTGCCACGCTGAACGCGCTCTACGGCACGGTGGAGAAGGCTGAGGGGATGACGCCGGTGGCGCTCAAGGCGTTGGCCCACGATCCGGGCAACCTGCTGATCGTCATCGCCGATCCGCAGCGGATGGACGACGTCGCGGAGATCGTCGCACGGCTCGACGTCCGGCCGGAGACCGACGCCGGCCGGCTGCAGGTGATCTACCTCAAGCACGCCAACGCCACCGATGTGGCCAAAACGCTGACCTCGCTCACCGGCGGACGGGTGGTGGGCAAGCCGGGGCAGAAGAAGGTGCTCTTCTCCGGCAACATCAAGGTGGTGGCCGATCCCTCGACCAATGCGCTGCTGGTCACCGCCGGGCCGGACGACATGCGGGCGATCAAGTCGATCATCGCCAAGCTCGACATCCGCCGGCTGCAGGTGCTGATCGAGGCGCTGGTGGTCGAGGTGAGTGGCAACGACGCCGAGCAGCTGGGCATCGACTGGCTGGCCGGCAAGCCGATCAAGAACAACACCATCACCATCTTCGGCGGTCAGAACGATCAGGGCACCTTCGGCAAGATCGGTGCCGCAGTGGCGGCCAACAATGGAACGATCAACAACGCCGCCGCGGCCGCCGCCGCCCTGCCCGGTTTCTCGGTCGGGGTGCTGCAGGGGGACCTCAACGCCGGCTCGATCACCCTCGGTGCCATCGCCCAGGCGATCGAGAGCACCACCCACAGCAACCTGCTCTCCACGCCGACGATCCTGACCATGGACAACGAGGAGGCACAGATCGTCGTCGGCCAGAACGTGCCGTTCATCACCGGCACCAACGCCACCCAAGGGGGGGTGGCCAATCCGTTCCAAACGATCCAGCGCAAGGACATCGGCCTGACGCTGAAGGTCAAGCCGCAGATCTCGGAGGGGGATACCGTGCGGCTGGAGATCTATCAGGAGGTCTCCAGCATCAGCAACTCGGCCACCGCCACCACCGGGGCAAGCGATCTGATCACCAACAAGCGCTCGATCAAGACGGTGGCGCTGGTGCGCGACGGCGAGATCCTGGTGCTCGGCGGCCTGATGCGCTCGGATGAGCGCACCGCGGTGAAGAAGGTTCCCTGCCTCGGCTCGGTGCCGCTCCTCGGAGAGCCGTTCAAGTTCACCGACGACAGCCGCACCAAGACCAACCTGATGGTCTTCCTCCGGCCCAAGATCATCCGCAGCGAGGACGACATCCGCACCGTGACCCAGGACAAGTATCTGGATATCAAGAGGCTCTACAAGGGGCAGAGGAGCGGCGGTTCCATCCTGATCCGCCCTTCGGCGCACCACTTCCCCGAGTCGTGGAAGCCGACGCCGCCCTCGGGAAAGGGGAAGCCGAAGCAGCCGCCGACCCGTTCCGCCCCCACCGACGGCTACGCCACGCCGTGAGATGAAGCGGCTTACACGCATCGCCGCCGACCGGATCGATCCCGAACGGCTGGCGCCCTTTTCGCTGGCCGTGCTGCGTCAGGGGCCGATCCTGCCGCTGGCCCCGAGCGATGAGGCGGCCAACCCGGTGGCGGTGCCCGACGACGGCGACTGGCCGTGGACGTTGCTCGACGATTGTCGCCTCTTCCTCGGCGGGGAGGTGACCCCGGTGCTCGCACCGCGCGATGTGATCATGACCGCGCTCAACCAGAGCTTCGACATGGCCTCGGCCTCCGCCGAGCAGATGCTGGAGGATCTGGGCGAGCACGACGATCTCTCGCGCGAGTTCGAGGAGATCAGCGACCTGCTCGACGCCGAGGACGAAGCACCGGTGATCCGGCTGATCAACACCCTGATCTCCCAGGCGCTCAAGGAGCGGGCCAGCGACATCCATATCGAGCCGTTTGCCACCAAGGTGTTGGTGCGCTTCCGCATCGACGGGGTGTTGCACACCATCATCACCCCGCCGAAGGGGGTGCAGGCGGCGATGAGCAGCCGGATCAAGGTGATGGCCGGGCTGGACATCGCCGAGAAGCGCCACCCGCAGGACGGCCGCTTCCGGGTGCGCATCGCCGCACGCGAGGTCGATGTGCGGGTCTCCATCCTGCCGACGGCGCAGGGCGAGCGCATCGTCATGCGGCTGCTCGACAAGAGCGCGGGGGTGATGAGCCTGAGCAGCCTGGGGATGAGCGACGCCCAACTGGAGCTGATCCGGCAGGCCACCGCCGCGCCGCACGGCCTGCTGCTGGTTACCGGTCCGACCGGATCGGGCAAGACCACCACCCTCTACGCCGCATTGATGCAGGTCGACCGGGCCAATCGCAACGTGATGACCATCGAGGATCCGATCGAGTACCAGCTCGAAGGGGTGGGACAGATGCAGGTGCAGCAGAAGATCGGGCTGACCTTCGCCAGCGGGCTGCGCTCCATCCTGCGGCAGGATCCCGACATCGTGATGATCGGTGAGATCCGCGATCTGGAGACGGCGGAGATCGCCATCCAGGCCTCGCTCACCGGCCATCTGGTCTTCGCCACGCTCCATACCAACGACTCGCTCTCGGCCGTCGTCCGGCTTCAGGACATGGGGGTGGAGCCCTACCTGGTCGCCTCGTCGCTGATCATGGTGCAGGCGCAACGGCTGGTGCGCCGGCTCTGCCCCCACTGTCGCAGGCCGCGTCCGCCGGTGGATGCCGACTGGCGGGTGCTCGACGTGGATGGTGCCGACTTCCCCGACGTGGAGGTGATCTACGAGGCGACCGGTTGCGCCGAATGCATGCAGACCGGCTACAAGGGGCGGGTGGCGATCTACGAGATGACGATGATCAGCGAGGCGATGCGCAACCTGATCCACGAGGGGGGGAACCTGCAGGAGGTGCGGCGGCAGGCCCGGCGCGAGGGGATGCGCACCCTGCGCCAGGACGGGGCGCGCCATGTCGCCGCCGGGGTGACCACCGTGGACGAGGTGTTGCGTGTGACGCTGGAGGATGTCGTCGCCGCCGAATAGCGGCGGATTTCCCCCTTGGGGCCGGAGGCCCTTCCGGCGCTGCCACCGCGCTTGTTCTGCAAGGTCTCTTCTCCTGTAAAACAAAATGGCCTTCATGCACAACTTGTTGATTTGTAAGGTAATCTAAGCCGTGCTCTTCGATTCCCGTTGAGCAAAAAGTCCACGGACGGACTTGTTGCGATTCGATCATGTAAGAACCTCCGATCCATGGCGACCAATGGGGGCGCGGCGGATGCCGTGCGGGGACGGCGGCCCTCTTGCGGGGGCGTCGGCCGGAAATCATCGGAGGTAGAATCCATGCAACAGAGAACCAGACTGATGCTCGGCGGCGCACTGGCCACCGCCATTTCCATGGGCGCGATCGGCGATGCCAACGCCGGATCGATGGGCAAGATGGCGATGGAGAAGTGCTACGGCGTCAACGCCGCCTACAAGAACGACTGCCAGTCGCCGGGCCACTCCTGCGCCGGTCAGGACTCCAAGGCGCGTGATCCGCAGGCCTTCATCGCCGTGCCGGCCGGGCTGTGCGCCAAGATCGACGGCGGCAGCACCAAGCCGCGCAAGGGCTGACTCGTTGCCCGACGCTAACCGGCGCGTTTCGCGGCCGGTCCCGGTCCGCGCCGGGATCGGCCTGCGCCCGCCCCACTTCGATCAGGTGGTGCGGGAGCAGCCGGCGTGCGCCTGGTTCGAGGTGCACAGCGAGAACTTCTTCGCCCTCGACAGCCCCATGTTTGCGCTGCTGCGGCAGGTGCGCGCCGACTATCCGCTCAGCCTGCACGGGGTGGGCCTCTCCCCCGGCAGCGCCGACCGGCTCCATCGCGACCATCTGATGCAACTTGCCCGACTCTGCGACGCCATCGATCCGGGGCTGGTCTCCGAGCACATCAGTTGGGGCGCGGTCGGCTCGATCCATCTCAACGCGCTGTTGCCGCTGCCCTACACCGAGGAGTCGCTGGCGCTGCTCGTCGAGCGGGAGGAGGAGATCCAGCACCATCTGCGGCGGCAGATCCTGCTGGAGAACGCCTCCACCTACCTCGCCTACGCCCACTCCACCATCCCCGAGTGGGAGTTCGTGCGTGAGCTGGCCCGGCGCAGCGGCGCGCGGATCCTGCTCGATGTCAACAACGTCTACGTCAACAGCGTCAACCATGGCTTCGATCCCCGCCGCTTCATCGACGCCATGCCGCCGGAGCTGGTTGCAGAGTACCATCTGGCCGGCTTCTCGCGCAGGCGGCTGGTCGGCGAGGAGGGGCGGCCGGTGACGCTGCTCATCGATTCGCACGACCATCCGGTGTGGGACGAGGTGTGGCCGCTGTTTCGCTACACCGTGGAGCGGATCGGGCCGCGCCCCACCCTGATCGAGTGGGATGCGAACATTCCGGATTTTTCCGTGCTGCAGCGGGAGGCGGCCACCGCCCAGGGAATGCTGGATGCGGTGGCGGTCGATGGGCGCGGCGCGCGGCCGGCGGCTGCGGAGTGCTGCGCGTGAACAGCGCGGCCGCCCCCTCCGTCGCCCAGTTGCAGCAGGCCTTCGCCCGCTGCGTGCTCTTCGGCGATGCGGCGATCGCCCCCTGGATCGTACCGGCGGGGCTTGCGCCCTTCCGCCGCATGCAGATCTACCGCCACATCGTGGAGAACATCCTGGCCGATGCGCTGGCCACCAGCTTTCCCGCCGTGCGGGCGCTGGTCGGAGCGGCCTTCTTCTCCCGCGCCGCCGACCGCTACCTGCGCGACGATCCGCCGACGGCGGGCAACCTGCAGCAGTACGGCGCGGGCTTTCCCGACTTCCTCGCCCGGATGGAGGAGACCGAGGCGATGCCCTATCTCGCCGATGTGGCGCGGCTGGAGTGGGCGCGGCAGTTGAGCTGGCTGGCCGACGAGGCCCGCCCTCTGTCGCAGCGGGAGGCGGCGGAGCGGTTGCGCCTGCTCGATACGACGCCGCTCAGGCTGCGGCTCCATCCCTCGGTGCAGCTGGTCTGCAGCGACTATCCGGTGTTCGACATCTGGCGCTACTGCGACGATCCGCAGGGAGAGCCCCCCCGCGCCGACGCCGGCGGTCAGTCGCTGCTCCTCTGGCGGGAGGCCGCGCAGATCGTGATGCAGCCGATCACCGCCGGGGACGGCGCCTTCCTGCGTCGGGCGCTGGCCGGCGCGTCGCTGCAGCAGGCGTGGGAGCAGACGCGTGCGGCGGGTTTTTCCGACTACGACCTGTCGGCATTGCTGCCGCTGCTGCTCTCCAGGCGGCTGGTCGTCGATCTTTGTGCGGGTTGATCGAGGTGTGACATGGTGAAGATGCTCAGGCAGATCGATACGGCGTGGCGTTGGCTGCGCGACCGGCTGGAGCGGCTGCAGCCGCTCGGGCTGCTGCTCTTCCGGTTGTGGGTGGCGCTCTCCTTCTGGCGCGCCGGCGTGGTCAAGCACAACGATCCGATGGGCACCGCCTACCTGTTCAACTACGAGTACCATGTGCCGCTGATCTCGCCAGACCTCGCCGCCACCCTGGGCACCTGGACCGAGCTGACCCTGCCCTGGTTCCTCGGGCTGGGGCTGCTCGGCAGGCCGGCGGCGCTGATCCTCTTCGTCTACAACGCGGTGGCGGTGATCTCCTACCCGGCGCTGTGGCCCAACGGGCTGTGGAACGGTCTGGTGGGCAGCGACTTCATCGACCACAAGGCGTGGGGGCTGATGCTCTTCTTCCTCATCCTCAGCGGGCCGGGGGCGATTTCGCTCGACGCGGTGCTGGAGCGCTGGTTCTGGTCGCGCCTGCGCTGAGCGGTGTCTGTCGGGCCGCAGAATGTCTTTGACATTGTTGGTGTAGGTTACACAAGAAGGCGGTACGGTTGCACACGGTGATTGTGTGTGGAACATGCGGAACCCGTCATCCGCAGTCAGGACAACCGCCCTCTTCGATTCCCATCGAGCAAAAAGTCCACGGATGTACTTTTGCGAAACCACCGCTGTGGCCATGGATGGGCTCGTGGTGATCAAACTGTTATGCGTACAATGCTGAATCTGGATGATGCACTGCTCGCAGAGGCCGGGCGCCTGACCGGCCTGAAAGAGCAGAGTGCTCTGGTGCGTGAGGGGCTGAAGGCACTGATAGAACGCGAAAGCGCGCGTCGGCTGGCCCGTCTGGGCGGAACCGAGCCTGAGTTGCGTACCACGCCGCGTCGACGACAGAAGGCACAGTGCTGATGGTTGCTCCGGAAGTTGGCACCCCGGGCTCCCGGGGTTCGCACATTCGTTGAGTTGTTTTCGACCAGCCTTTGATTTTGGTTGATACATCTGTTTGGGTTGATTACCTGCGGCGGGGAGATGAGGAACTCCGGCAGTTGCTGGAATCCGGCAGGGTGTGCACCCACCCGTTCGTCATCGGGGAAATAGCTTGTGGCAACCTGGTCCATCGTGCAACGGTTCTGGAGCTGTTGAACGGTTTGCCAGCAGTCCGGGTGGTTTCGGATTCCGATATCCTTTCGTTCATCGAAGATCATGGATTGATGGGGCGGGGGATCGGCTACATCGATATCCACTTGCTTGCTGCGGTGGTATCGGGTGCGTCGATCCGACTGTGGACCCGGGATAAGCGGTTGCACGCGCTGGCTGAATCGCTGGGGGTCTCCTTTTAGCGGTTGCCTGCGACAGGATCGCCGTTCTGCGTGGTGCGCCACCACGTCTCGGCCGAGGCGGCGTCGGTGATCACTCCGTCGAGCTGCAACTGCCAGGCTGCGCGCAGCAGTCGGCCGACCTCCGGCCCCGGCGTCATGCCGTGGGCCAGCAGCCATTTGCCGGTGACGATCGGCTTCGGCGGCTGGCGCTGGACGGCGAGCGCTTCGGCCAGCCGCAGCCAGGCCAGCGCCGGACGCCCGGGCGGATGGGGGGCGCGTCCGGAGGCGTCGGCCTCGATCAGCCGCTCCCAGTCGCGCAGGGAGGCCGGTCGCAAACGGTCGGCCAGCCGCCGCACCGCCCGCGGGGTGGGGTCGCCGTGCAGGTGGACCAGGTGTTCGCGCACCAATGGAACCACGCGCTCGATCACGCCGCGTGGCGCACCGATCGCGGTCAGCAGGCTTCCGGTGGGGGCAAGCCCCGCCCGGGCGTGGTCGTGGGCGTGCAGCAGGCCGTCCTCGCCCCGGGCCGTGGTGGCGGGCTTGCCCAGGTCGTGGCAGAGGGCGGCGAAGAGCAGCACCGTGCGCGCCTCGGCGTCGAGCCGATCGCGGCGGGCGATGGCCGCGGCCGCGGCGCAGCAGAGCACGGTGTGGTTCCACACATCCCCCTCGGGGTGCCAGCGGGGCTCCTGCGGGGTGGCGGGCAGTCGGGCCAGCTCGGGCCAGGCGGCGATCCAGCCGCTCTCGCGCAGGGCGCGCAGCCCCGCCTCGGGGTGGTCGGCGGTGGCCCATTTGCGCCACTCCCCGGCGATGCGGGCCTCAGGCAGCGCGGCGGATTCCGCCACCATGGTGCGGCAGAGGTCGGCGCTCTCCGGCGCCAGCCGCAGGTCGAGCCGGGCGGCGAGCTGCATCGCCCGCAGCGGGCGCAGCGGATCCTCGACGAAGGCGGGGCCGACATGGCGCAGGATACCGGCGCGCAGATCCGCCCGGCCGCCGAAGGGATCGAAGAGTCGATCCTCGATCGGGTCGTACATCATGGCGTTGATGGTGAAGTCGCGCCGCTGCGCCGCCTCCTCGGGGCTCATCTTCGGGTCGGCGGCCACCGCAAAATCGCGGTGGCCCGGGCCGGTGCTCGCCTCGCGCCGGGGCAGCGCCAGATCGGCGCGGAGATCCGCTCCCTCCAGCTTGAGCACCGGGAAGCAGCGGCCGACCGGGAGCACCCGGCCGAAACGGGCGGCGATCCGCTGCAGCTGGTCGGCGCGCAGGCCGAAGACCTCGATGTCGTAGTCGGAGGAGTCGCCTCCGGCGAGGGTGTCACGCACCCAGCCGCCGACCAGCCAGGCGCTACCGCCGGCGGAGCGGATGGCGCGGCAGAGCGCGATCAGGCGAGGCGCGCGGCGGTGGATGGAGGCGAGTTGGCTCTTTGGCATGGCGACCGGCTCAGCCTAGCCTTGGGCGGAATCAGGAGGAACCTGTCATGGCCAGAGAACGGATCCATGTGCAGGCGCCGGTGGCGCCCATCTTCGCCCGGCGCTGGAGCCCGCGCGCCTTCGATCCGGCGCGACCGGTGGCGCGTGCGGCGCTGATCTCCGCGCTGGAGGCGGCGCGCTGGGCCCCCTCCTGCTACGGCGACCAGCCGTGGCGCTTCATCATCGCCGAGCGCGCCACCGACGAGGATGCCTGGCGCGGGGTGTTCGACGCACTCGCGCCGGCCAACCAGGAGTGGGCCGGGCAGGCGCCGCTGTTTGTGGTGGCGGCGGCGCAGACCCGCTTCCGCCACAACGACGCCCCCAACCGCTGGCACGGCTACGACTGCGGTCAGGCGATGCTCTCCTTCTGCCTGCAGGCGTCGGCCCTCGGGCTGGTCTGCCACCAGATGGGCGGCTTCGATGCCGACGCCATCCGGTCGGCGCTGGCCATCCCCGCGTCGGTGGCGCTGATGAGCGTGACCGCCGTCGGCCATCCCGGCGATGCGGCCTCGTTGAGCGAGTCGCTGCAGGGGACGGAGCGGGCGCCGCGCGGCCGCCTGCCGCTGGAGCAGATCGCCTTCGCCGGGAGGTGGGAGCGGCCGCTGGAGGTGCCGCGCGCGCTTGGCTGGCAGGCGCGGTATGAGGAGTCCCCCGCCGAGAAGCTGCCGTGGTTTCATGACCGGCTGGACGAGGATTTCGCCCGGGCGCTCGATGCGTTGGGCATCGAGGGCGGGCGCGCGCTCGATCTCGGCTGCGGGCCGGGTACGCAGGCGATCGCGCTGGCCGGGCGCGGCTTTGCGGTCACCGCCTGCGATGTGGCGCCGGCGGCGATCGATGGGGCGCGGGCGCGGGCGGAGGAGTGCGGCGTGGCGGTCGATTTCCGCATCGCCGATGCGACGACGGTGCGCTTCGATGCCCCGTTCGACCTGGTGATCGACCGCGGCGTGCTGCACTGCTTCGACGATCCGGCGCAGCGGACGCGTTACATCGAGTCGATCCGTGCGGCGCTGCGCCCGGGCGGGGTGCTGCTGCTCAAGTGCTTCTCCCACGAGGAGCAGCGCGAGGAGGGGCCGCCGTGCCGTTTCGCGCCGGAGCAACTGCGCGCCTTCTTCGCCGACGGCTTCACCGTGGAGCGGATCGAGCCGGCGCGCTTTGCCGGCACCATGGAGGGGGAGCAGCCCAAGGCGCTGTTTGCCGTCATCCGGCGCGACTGAGCGCTCTTCCATGGCCGCCGACGGCCGGCTGACCATCCGCGACCACGATCGCGACGCGGCCGGGATGCGCTACCTCTATCCGGTCGCCTCCCGGCGGGCGGGCGGCCTCTCCGTCGGGGTCAACCTCAACCCCAACAACGCCTGCAACTGGCGCTGCTGCTACTGCCAGGTGCCCGATCTGCGTCGCGGCCGCGCGCCGCGGATCGATCTGGCACTGCTCGAGGCGGAGTGCGGCGCGCTGCTGCGCGAGGTGGTGGAGGGGGACCTGCTGGCCCGGCGGCTGCCGCCGGGCATGCAGCGGCTGTGCGATGTGGCGCTCTCCGGCAACGGCGAGCCGACCAGCACGCCGCAGTTTCCCGAGGTGGTGGCGCTGCTGGCGGAGCAGATGGAGCGCTTCGGCCTCGATGGAGTGCCGCTGCGGCTGATCACCAACGGCTCCTACGCCGGCAAGCGGTGGGTGCAGCGGGGGGTTGCGCGGATGGCCGCGCGCGGCGGGGAGGTGTGGGCCAAGGTGGATGCCGGCGGGCGCGCGGATGCGCGGCGCATCAACGGGGTGTCGATCACCGCCGACCGGGTGGTGTGGCAGGTGGAGCGGCTGGCCGCGCGCTGTCCAACCTGGGTGCAGAGCTGTATGGTTGTGGCGTCGGACGGCGCGCCGCCCGGGGAGGCGTTCATCGACCGCTACCTGCGGCTGCTCGAACGGCTGGTCGGGGTGGTCGAGGGGGTGCTGCTCTACGCGCCGGCGCGCCCTTCGCATCAGGAGCGGGTCGCCGCCCCGCCGCGCGACTGGCTGGATGCGCTGGCCGGGCAGATCGGCGCGCTCGGCCTCGCCGTACGGGTCGTTCCCTGATCGGGTCGGGAGGAGTCATGTCCGCAGAGAAGCATCTGTTCTCCATCTACCGCGATCTGTTGCCGCTGTTCCCGGACGACCTCCATCTGGCGCGGCCGTTGATCCAGATGCTGCAGCAGGCCGGGCGGAGGCGCGCGGCGGCCGATCTGGCGCTGCACATGGCCCGCCGCATGCAGAGCGCCGGTCGCTACAGCGAGGAACTCGGCTTTCTCGCCATCTGCCGCCAGCTGGAGCATCCCGATCGCGAGGCGATCAAGGATATGGAGAGCATGGCGCGGATCATGGTGCAGAGCGGCGGCATGGAGGGTGAGCAGGAACCCGGCCGGGTCTTCTCCCTGATCGAACAGCTAAGCGACCTCGAGGCGCGCGATTTCCTGCTCCAGGGCAGTTATCTCTCGGTGGAGCGGGGGCGCGCGGTGGTGGCGCAGGGCGAGGTGAGCCAGAGCTTCTTCCTCATCGTGCGCGGCTCGATGGATGTGGAGCTGGAGACCGGCGGCAACAAGCTGCTGCTGGCCAATCTCAAGGCGGGCGATTACTTCGGTGAGTTTGCCTGCATCTACCGCATCCCCAGATCCGCCACGGTGCGCGCCCACGAGGATGCGCGGCTGCTCAGGTTCTCCGATCGGGCCATCCACGATCTGATCGAACGCTCCCCCATCGCCGGCGAGCGGCTGATGCAGGTGGTGCAGCGGCGCATGGTGCAGTCGCTCACCTTCGAGCATCCCGCCTTTGCCGAGCTGGCCGCCGACGATCGCCTCTGGCTGGCCGAATCATCGACGGTGCGCGAATACCAGGCCGGGGAGTTCGTCTGTCAGGACTGCGCCGGTGACGACTGGCTGATCATGATCCACGGCCGGCAGGAGTGGGTGGTCGATCTCAAGCCGGCGGGGGCGGTGGCGCCGCACACCATGGTCTATGGCGGCAGCAGGTTCCTCCGGCGCGAGGGGACGATGATCCGCGCGGTCGGCCATACGCTGGTTTGCGATGCGCCGCCGGCGATCTTCGCCAGCTTCATGCAGGCCTATGCCGGTTTTGAGCGCTGGGTGAAGGAGCAGAAGGCGGAGCCGGCCAGCGGGTCAGCCGCCGGCTGACTCCCCGCGAAACTGCAGCGCCTCGGCGATGTGCGGCGCGCCGACGGTGTCGCTTCCCTCCAGGTCGGCGATGGTGCGCGCCACCCGCAGCAACCGGTGGTAGCCGCGGGCGGAGAGGGCGAAGCGGGTGAAGGCCTGCTGCAACAGCGCGGCGCCGGCGGCGTCGGGTGCGGCGAAACGCTCCAGCCGGCGCGGGGTCAACTCCGCGTTGCAGCACCCCTGGCGGGCGATCATGCGCGCCCGCCCGGCGATCACCCGTGCGCGGATGGCGGCGGAGGGCTCGCCCGGCTGCATGGCGGTCAGCTCCGTCCGGTCGACGGCCGGCAGCTGGATGCGCAGGTCGAAACGGTCGAGCAGCGGTCCCGAGAGGCGGTGGCGGTAGCGCTGGACCTGCTGGGGCGTGCAGCGGCACGGCTTGTGCGGATGGCCCAGGTAGCCGCAGGGGCAGGGGTTCATCGCCGCGACCAGCTGGAACCGCGCGGGGAAGGTGATCGCATCGACGGCGCGGGCGATGGTCACCATGCCGCGTTCCAGCGGCTGGCGCAGCACCTCGAGCACCGAGCGGCGGAACTCGGGCAGCTCGTCGAGGAAGAGCACGCCGAGATGGGCGCGGGAGCACTCTCCAGGGCGCGGGGTCGAGCCGCCGCCGACCAGCGCCACGTCGGAGCAGGTGTGGTGCGGGGCGCGGAAGGGGGGTAGACGGCTGATGGCCGGCTGCGCCTCCCCCAGGATGCTGCGGATGCGGGCGACCTCCATCGCCTCGTCGTCGTCGAGCGGCGGCAGGATGCCCGGCATGCGCATGGCCAGCATGCTCTTGCCCACACCGGGATTGCCGCACATCAACAGTGGATGGCGGCCGCAGGCGGCGATCTCCACCGCCCGTCGCGCCTGGTGCTGGCCGCGCACGTCGGCCATGTCGGGCGGGGTGTCGGATCCGGTCGTGACCGGCCGTTCGTCGCTCCTCTCCGGCGTGAGGGGGGCGGCGCCGCTGATGTGGCGCGCCACGTCGAGCAGGTGGCCGGCGGCCAGCACGGTCAGCCCGGGGACCATCGCCGCCTCCTGCCGGTTGCCCGGAGGGACGATCATCGCCGGCGCGTTCTGCTGTCGGGCGAAGATGGCCAAGGGCAGCACGCCGGCCACCGGGTTGATGGCGCCGTTCAGCCCCAGCTCCCCGACGAGGAAGGGGAGCGGCGCATCGGGGTCGGCGGGGAGGAGCTGGCCGGATGCGAGCAGGATGCCGACGGCCACCGGCAGGTCGAAGTAGGCGCCGATCTTCTTGCGGTCGGCCGGGGCCAGATTGACGGTGATGCGGGCCAGCGGGAAGTCGAAGCCGGCGTTGAGGATGGCGGCGCGCACCCGATCCTTGGCCTCGCGCACCGAGGCGTCGGCCAGCCCGACCATGCTCCAGCCGGGGATGCCGCGGGAGAGGTCGACCTCGACGGTGACCGCCTCGGCATCCAGACCGCGCAGCGAGGCCGACGGGAGCCGCGCCAGCATCCGTCGTCAGGGTGCGGGCGGGGCGGGGATCAGGAGCGGTGCCGCTCCAGCTCGTGCACGCGGGCCTCGAGTTGCCGGATGCGTTCATCCAACGCGGCCATCTCCTCGCGTGCCTTCCGCAGCATCGCCTCCTGCAGCTCCATCTGGTCTCGGGTGACGACGTCGAACTGCGCCAGCGTCTCCTCGACCAGCGTGCGCACCTGCGCTTCCGCCCCCTGCTTGAGCCCGCCGAGCAGGCGCAGGCCCGAGGCGAGCTTCTCGGCGATGTCGTCCAGTGGATCGTGTCTTCTGTCGGTCATGGGTGATCGGATCGCAATACGTCCCTCCATGGACGTTTTGCTCGACGGGGATCGGAGATCGCGCTCTTCGATCCCCTTACAAATCCATCGGTTGCGTTTGCAAGCTCCGGATTTGCGCGGCCGTCCTGGCCGCGAATGCCGGCTTCTTACGAAGCCGTCACGGGTGGCTCCTTGTCGTTTCGCTGATCTTCCCCTTGAGAAAGGCCTTGTCGCCCTCCGGCATCTCGATCTGCAGCCAGCCGGGTACGGTGGCGGGGCGCACCCGCAGCCTGCTGCCGATGCGGAACCAGCCGACCCGTGCCGATGCGCGGTTGGGCCGCTTGCGGATGACGTTGTAGTCGCGGAAATCGAAGTGGGCGCGTTTCCCCAGTTTCTTGCTCTGGTTGCGCACCAGGTTGGTCACCGCCTCCTCCACCGCCTCGTTGCGGCTCAAACCGCCGGCGTCGAGCACCTTGACCTTGTAGGTGGTCAACACCGGGGTCACCCGTTCCAGCGTCACCGAGCCGTCGAGTTTCTCGTTGCCGAAGAGGGCGATGTAGCCGCCCTCCTTCGTCGGTTGCAGCAGGTCGACATCGAAGTCCATGGCGCGCAACGCCCGTTGTACGGCGGCGAGCGCCCGGTCCATCTTCATCGGCAGGCTCACCTTCTTCGATTCGGCCAGCCGTGCCGCCCGTTCGGCGACCACGCCGCCCACCGCGCTGAGCGCCGCCCCCACCGCGCTCACCGCCGCCCCGGCGACACAGCCGGAGAGAATGAGCCCCGAGGCCAGCAGTACCGGAATCAATCGCCCCATCGGAGTGCCTCCGCACAGGGGAGTCCCAACTGATCCATGATCCGGTCGACGACGAAAGCGAAGAGGTCGTCGATCGACTGCGGGCGGTGGTAGAAGCCGGGCATCGCCGGCAGGATGACGACGCCCATGCGGTCGAGGTTGCGCATCTGCTCCAGGTGGACGGCCGACAGCGGCGTCTCGCGGGGGACCAGGATCAATCGGCGTCGTTCCTTGAGCATCACGTCGGCGGCGCGCTCGATCAGGGTCTGCGCGGTGCCGCAGGCGATGCGGGCCAGCGTGCCCATTGAGCAGGGCACCACCACCATCCGCGTGATGCCGGCCGAGCCGGAGGCGGGCGGCGCCATCCAGTCGTCGAGCGGATGGAGGCGCAACTCCCCCACACCGGCCGCATCGAGATGGCTGCGCAGCAGCCGGCAGGCCTGCTCCGGCTGATCGGGCAGATCAAGATCCGCCTCCTGACGCAGCACTACCCGGGCGGCGTCGGAGACCATCAGATGCACCGTAACCCCCCGGGTCAGCAGGCGCTTGAGCAGCAGCAGCGCGTAGCCGGCGCCCGATGCGCCGGTGATGGCGACGGTGACGCGTGGGGCTTTTCCGGTCATGCCATAGTAAAACGCTCGCCGAGGTAGCGCCGGCGGGCGTCGGGGTGGGCGATGATCTCCTCGGGGGCGCCGTGCAGCAGGATGGCTCCGTCGGCCATCAGGTAGGCCCGGTCGCAGATCGAGAGGGTGTCGCGCACGTTGTGGTCGGTGATCAATACGCCGATGCCGCGTTGCTTCAGCTCGCCGATGATCCCCTGGATATCTTCGACGGCGATCGGATCGACACCGGCGAAGGGCTCGTCGAGCAGCAGGAATGCGGGGCGGGTGACCAGCGCGCGGGCGATCTCGGTCCGGCGGCGCTGGCCGCCGGAGAGGGTGTAGGCCTTCTGATGCTGGACCGATTCGATGCCGAACTCCACCAACAACCGCTCCAGCTCCTCCTCGATCTCCAGCGGACTCAGTTCCAGGGTTTCGAGGATGGCCAGCAGGTTTTCACGCACGGTCAGGGTGCGGAAGACGCTCGCCTCCTGCGGCAGATAGCCGATGCCCAGTCGGGCGCGGCGGTGCATCGGCAGGCCGGTGATGTCGCGGCCGTCGAGGGTGATGGTGCCGTCGTCCGGCGGGATCAGGCCGCAGACCATGTAGAAGGAGGTGGTTTTGCCCGCGCCGTTGGGGCCGAGCAGTCCGACACATTCGCTCTGCTCCAGGTGCAGGGTGACGTCGTGGACCACCGTGCGTCGGCCGAACCGTTTGTTCAATGCGCGGGCCTCCAGCCGCCTGCGGTTGCCGGCCGTTTCCTCGACCATCAAGGACGCAGCGGCCGGCGGTCGTCGTCGATGTGGAGGTGGACCCGTTCGCCCGCCTCCCCTTCGGTGACCCGGCTCTCTCCGCTGTCCAGCCGGTGTTCGATCCGGCCGCCGCGGATCAACCTGCCCCCCTCGGTCAACTCGGCGTTGCCGGAGAGGATGAGCAGCTGCCGACCTTCGTCGAAGGTGGCATGGTCGGCCCGCCCGCGCATCTTTTCGCGGCGCAGCCGTACATGACCGCTGGCCTCCGCCCGGTCGAGCCGGCCGCCCAGCCGGTCGCGGTAGTAGGCGGTCAGGGTGTCGCTTCGGATGTGCAGTTGTCGGGAGATCAGCTCGACGTCGCCGTGGAACCGGGCGCGATGGAGCTTCCGGTCGGCCACCATCTGCTGTGCCTCGATGGTGGTCGCCCGGGCATGGCCCGCGGTGAGGAGGCCGCCTGCCAGCAGGATGGCGACAAGCCGGGGCGCGCCTCGGAGCGGCATCAGAGCCCCTCGATCCGGACATGGCGGCGCACCGTCAGGCGCTGCCGCCGCTCGTCGATGATCAGATCCGCACCCTGCATGCGCCGCCCCTCCCCGACCGCCGAGAAGGCCCCCGGGATCCGTACCGTCCGCCGCGCACCGTCGAACCGCGCCTGCGTACTCTGCAGATGCCACGAACGATAGTCGATGGTTACGTGGCCACGGAAGCGGGCGGTGCGCTTGAGCGGATCGAAGGTGGCCTGGTCGCCCCGTACCGGGATGGGGTTGCCGTCGCGGTCGAAGAGCGTAAGCAGCGGGCGGGTGAGCCGGATGCGCCCCGCATGCTGCCGCGCGGCGAGCGCCTGCAGCCGCCAGCGCACGCGCGCGCCGCGGTTCTCGATGATCACCGGTCGCTCCATGGTGGCGCCGTCGGTACCTTGGCTCTGTAGACGTGCTCCCGGTGGAGCCGACCGGGTGGAGAGGAAGGCGACCATGGTGCCGAACGAGATGAGGGCGCAGCCCAAGGCCAGCCACTTGATGCAACGGCGCAACGGTATTGCGGCGGGCGCGGCGTGTCGGCCGTGGAGGACTGCGATGGTGCGCTCCTGCGAAGGGGACATGAAAGGGCGATGCTACCGCAATGGGCGGCGGCCCGCCAAGCGTGCTGACAGGGGGGGCGCTGCTCCCTAGGCTGCCGCGACCATGGAGCAAGCACCCTTCACCACCCTCGGTCTGCCCGAGCCGCTGATGCGCGCCATCGACGATCTCGGCTTCACCGCCATGACCCCGATCCAGCAGCTGGTGCTGCCGCGCACCCTCAAGGGAGAGGATGTCGCTGCCCAAGGGCGCACCGGTACCGGCAAGACGGCGGCCTTCCTCATCACCATCATCCACCGTCTGCTCACCCGGCCGCCGAAGCGTGGACGCAAGCCGCACCATCTGCGCGCGGTGGTGCTGGCGCCGACGCGGGAGCTGGTCATCCAGATCGGCAAGGACGCCGCAGCCCTGCTCAAATATACCGACCTGCGCTGCCACACCGTCTACGGCGGGGTCGATTACGACAAGCAGCAGCGGGGGTTTGAAGGGGGCGTGGATCTGCTCATCGGCACTCCCGGCCGGTTGATCGACTACCACAAGAAGCGCTGTTTCTCGCTGAGCAAGTGCGAGGTGGCTGTGATCGACGAGGCCGATCGCATGTTCGATCTCGGCTTCATCCGCGATCTGCGCTATGTGATGCGTCGTCTGCCGCCGTTCGACCGGCGTCAGGCGCTCCTCTTCTCGGCGACGCTCTCCTACCGGGTGATGGAGCTGGCCTACGAGCACATGAACAACCCGGAGAAGCTGCGCGCCGAGGAGGGGGACATCACGGCGGTCGGGGTGCGCGAGAGCCTGTACCACACGGCGATGGAGGAGAAGCTGCCGCTGCTCATCCACCTGCTGCGTCGCCACGAGGTGCGCCGCGGCATGATCTTCGTCAACGAGAAGCGCACCGGCGAGCGGGTGGCGCGCAGGCTGGCCCAGTACGGCTTCAAGGTCGGCATCCTCTCCGGCGATGTACGGCAGAAGCGGCGGATGCGCATCCTGCAGGATTTCACCGCCGGGCGGCTCCATCTGCTGGTGGCCACCGATGTCGCCTCGCGCGGCATCCATGTCGACGACGTCACCCATGTGTTCAACTACGATCTGCCCGAGGATCCCGAGAACTATGTCCACCGCATCGGTCGCACGGCGCGTGCGGGCAACGAGGGGGTGGCGATCTCCTTCTCCTGCGAACGGTTCTGTTTCGGTCTGCCCGATATCGAGGGGCTGATCGGCCATTCCATCCCGGTGGAGGTGGTCGATCCCGCCTGGCTGGAGGTGGGGCCGCCGGTCGATCGGCGGGCGACCGCCGTGGGGCTCAAGCGCGAGGATCGCGCCGAGAGGCGCGACGGCGGCGACAGGAAGAAGAGCGGCGGAGGCAGGCCGTCGCGCCGGAGAGGATCGGGTGGAGGCCGTCGCGGCAGAGCGGCCGGAGGGTGATCCCCGCCTGAGCCTGGCCCGGCGCTGGCTCGGGGGGGTGCTCGGGTCCGTGCCGCGATTGGAACCGTTGGCCGGGGATGCCTCCTTCCGCCGCTACTTTCGGCTGCGGATGGCGGAGGGCGCGTTCGTGCTGATGGACGCGCCGCCCGATCGCGAATCGGTCGCCCCCTTTCTGCGTGTGCGCCGCTGGCTGGAGGGGGGCGGCGTGCGGGTGCCGCACCTGATCGCGCAGGATGGCGACGCCGGATTTCTGCTGCTGGAGGACTTCGGCGACCGCACCTGGGCCCGGGCGCTGGAGGAGGGGGCGTCGGTCGCGCCGCTGCTGCAGGCGGCGATGGAGCAGTTGTTGCGGCTGCAGCGGCTCGATCCGGCGGCGGCAGGGCTGCCTAGTTTCGATGTGACGCGCATGCAGCGCGAATGCGCGCTCTATCTGGACTGGTATCTGCCCTATCTGTGCGACCGGCGGCCGGACGAGACCGAACGGGCCCGCTTCTTCGCCGCGCTGGAGCCGCTGCTGCGTCGGATCGCGTCGCAGCCGTATGTGCCGGTCCACCTCGATTTCCACTCGCGCAATCTGATGGATGTTTCGCAAGAAGACGGTGCTCCGGTGCTCGGGGTGATCGACTTCCAGGATGCGGTGCGCGGCCCGCTGACCTACGACCTCGCCTCACTGCTCTACGACTGCTACCAGGATTACGGCGAGGAGCAGGCAAGCGACTGGAGCGGTCGCTTCTTCGACCTGCTGCCCGAGCGGATGCGCGCCGCCTTCTCCGGCCGGGCGGGGTGGCACGAGGCGCTGCGCTGCGCCTCGCTGCAGCGCCATATCAAGGTGTGCGGCATCTTCGCCCGGCTCGCCTTCCGCGACGGCAAGCGGCAGTTTCTCGACCATCTGCCCCAGACCCGCCGCCATCTGCTGGC
>RFFX01000031.1 GCA_003696765.1 Zetaproteobacteria bacterium
CCCTTGCCCGGCGTGGCCCCCTGACCGAGCTTGATCTCGAACATGCGCACCTGCTCGATCTCCGCCAGCGCACGCAACCGTGCATCGGAAAGGCGTCCCTGTTCGTCGCGCACCCCGTACTTGGCGGTGCCGATCTGCACCACCAGGTCGCATCCTCCCTCCAGATGATAGGGCGAAAGCCACCCTTCTCCGGTGTTCAGCCAGCAGCCGGCACGGGCCGCCCCCAGCGAGAGTGCCTGCACCGCCACCCTGGAGAGGGCGCCGTAGCTCATCGCCGAGATGTTGAACAGGCTGGGGGCGGTGAACGGATGGAGGCAGTCGGGGCCGATGACCATCGGTTCGACGGCTGCGGCGTCCTGCTCCAGCGTCGGGTAGGGGCAGTTGACGAAGCTGATGTTTCCGGTCTGGCCGATGTCGCGGGTGGAGCCAAAGGGGATGGTGTTCTCCCGGTTGTTGGCCGCACGATCGACCCAGTCGCGCAGCGCGCGGTTGAAGGGCATCTCTTCTCGATCCATGGCGAAAAAGTACTGGCGGAAGAAGACGCCGAGGTGGGTGAACAGACCGCGGAAGCGGCCGATCAACGGGTAGTTGCGGCGGATGGCGTCGTTCGTCTGGGTGATGTCCAGCACGAACAGCACCACCGCCGCCAACAGCATCCCCCCGATGGGCACGACCATCGCCGCGGCCATGCCGCTGTAGAGCGCACTCATGATGATCGATGGTCGCGGATGATGGTTTCTTGCGGAGCTACCATGTTTGGATTCCCACCGGATTTGTTTGTTCATCCCGTACGGTATGCCACCATGAGTCGCACATGCGGTGCAGCTCTTACAACGGCAACGGCCGCGCTCTTCGATCACCGTGAAGCCAAAAAGCCCACGGACGGGCTTTTTGCGGTCAGATCACGCTATGTTGTCATGGTTCGACCCCGATGGGGGCGATGCGCGGCTACGGATCATCCTCCATCGCAGCAGATGCGGTTGCGGCCGTCTCTCTTGGCCTGGTAGAGGCAGTCGTCGGCCAGTGAGACCATCCGTTCCAGCCCATCCGCCGGACCGCAGCAGACCCCGATGCTGATGGTGATGCGGATCTCGTTTGTGCCGGTGTCGATCACGCTGTCGGCGACCTGTCGGCGGATCTGTTCGAACAGTGCGGCGGCATCCTGCCGCTCCACTCCCATGGCGAGCAGACAGAACTCCTCACCACCGAAACGGGCCAGCAGGTCGGAGTCACGCAGCCGGCGTTGGAGGATGATGGCGAGCTGTTTCAGCACCATGTCTCCGGCATGGTGGCCGTGGGTGTCGTTGATCTTCTTGAAATGGTCGATGTCGATCATCGCCACGGCCAGCGGAATCCCCTCGCGGACGGCGTTGGCGTAGAGTCGCTCCGCTTCCGGGTAGAAATATCGCCGGTTGTGCAGTCCGGTGAGAAAGTCGTGGGCCGCTGCGTGCTTGAGCTCCTCGATGTAGTGGAGGCGGTCGAGGTTGAGTAGGATGCGGACGAGGATCTCTTCGCGCAGGGCGTTCTTGGCCACGTAGTCGGATGCGCCGTTTTTGAGGAATGCCGCCGCCAGGGCGGGAGAACCGGTGCCGGAGATGCCGATGATGGCGGTTTCGTCGGCCTTGGTGATGTGGCGGGCCTCCCGTACCCACTCCACTCCGTCGACATCCTCCATGGCGTAATCGACCAGCACCACCCGGATCGTGCCGCTGTGAAGCTTGATCATGCGGGTTGCGGCATCGCCACTATCCGCCTCGAGCACCCGGAACATCATGCGGGAGAGGATGGTGCCGAAGTGGGAGCGTGCGGTCGGCGAGTCGTCGACGATCAACGCCTGATAGCGACGGTTGCGGTGGAGATGGTTGATCAGGGTGGTCAGGTAGTCGACGCAGGAGTCGTGCCGCTTGGAGACGTAGTCGATGATCGGCAGCTGCAGGATGCGGGCACGCAGCTCCTCCGAGACATGGCCGGTGAAGACGATGCAGGGGATGTGGTGTCCGATCAGCATCTCCACCACCTCGCCGTCCGATGCATCGGGCAGTACCAGGTTGGTCAGCGCAAGAAAGATCTGCTTGCCCTCCCGGGCCAGGGCCGCCGCCGCTGCGGTGCGGCTGGCCACCGCGACGACGCGGAACGGCGTCTCAGCAAGCAGACGCTGCTTGAGGATGCGGGTGAAGAAGGCCGCGTTCTCGATGAGGAGGATGGTGTCTGCCTCGCTTCGGTCGGGGGGAAGGGGGGAGGTGGGGTGGACGGTCAAGATGTTGCCTCCAATCGCAGGATGATGGCCGGTGGTCGGACAGGTTGCATGAGGGGTTCGCAAGAAACCGTCATCGCGGCCATGGCCGGACGTTTTGCGCTTCGACCCTGCATGGCCGTGGGGGATCGGCGGTGCCCTTCGGGGCGACCGCGATCGTCCGTGTTCGGCCCTCCGCCTGCAAGTACCTCGATCTTCCGTGTAGCCGGCACGGACGCGGGGGCATCCCCCTTGCGTCGATCCACGGCATGTGGCCGCGGCCGGCGAGACGGTGCAGTTCGGCATGCGGCAGCCGCCTGGACAGCCACTCCGCCGCGGCGATCGGGACGATGCGGTCTTCCGTGCCGTGCCACAGGGTCACCGGCTGGCGGACGGCGGCGGCCGTGGCGCGCAGGTCGAGCTGCTCCAGCAGTGCGGCGCCGGCACGCAATCCGGCCGGTTGCGGCGGCGGAAGGGAGGCGAGGTAGTCCCGGGTGAAGGCGCGCAGCCGTGCGCGATCTCCGATGACGCCATGGACCATCAGCCGGACGAATCGGGCGGGATCCCGGCGTGCGATGAGGTGGTCGACCAGCGCGTGCAGCGACTGCCGGTCGATGCCGTGCGGCCAGTCGGGGCGCCGGAGGAAGCAGGGGGTGGCGGCGTAGAGGTCGAGCTGGACGACCCGTCGGTACTGGCGTGCGGCGATCTCCAGCGCCAGCATCGCCCCCAGCGACCATCCGATCAGGTGCAGCGGCCGTTGCGGCGGCAGTTGCGCCTCCAGCCGATCGACCCATGCCGTCGCCGGTGCCTCCTCCGCTTTGCCGTGGCCGGGGAGGGGGAGCAGCAGGTCGTCTCCGGCCGGTATGCGGTCGCTCCAGCTCCAGCTCTCCGGCGCCTGTCCCCAGCCGTGGAGGAAGACGCGCAGCGGTGCATCGGTGGTCGTGGGCATCGGGGTGGAGTATAGCCGGTTGGTATCGATGCTCCGATCGCAAAACGTCCATCCATGGATGTTTTGGCTTCACGGCGATCGAAGGGCGTGCTCTTCGATTCCCTTGCAAATCGGTCGGTTGCATGCGCAACCTCCGGTTTTGCGCGATCGTACCGGTGATCGCAAACGGGATCGGGGCGGAGGGTCCGGGCCATGAAGGCCGGAGTGTGATTCCCATGGAAGGGCGGATGGCGGGCGAGGATGAACATCCACGAGTATCAGGCCAAGGAGCTGTTCCGCCGTTTCGGTGTGCCGACACCGCGCGGGCGGGCGGCATCGACCGTGGAGGAGGCGGTATCGGCGGCGGAGGCGCTCGATGGCCCCCCCTGGGTGGTCAAGGCGCAGATCCATGCCGGCGGTCGCGGCAAGGCCGGTGGGGTGCGGCTGTGCCGCTCCGTGGAGGAGTTGCGGCAGGCGGCCGGCGGCCTGCTCGGCCGTAGGCTGGTCACCCGTCAGACCGGGGCGGAGGGGCGGCTGGTGCGCCGCCTCTACGTCGAGGAAGGGGTGGAGATCGGCCGGGAACTCTACCTCTCGCTGCTCATCGACCGGGCCTGCGGCAGGCCGGCCTTCGTCGTCAGCCCGGCCGGCGGGATGGAGATCGAGCAAGTGGCGGCCGAGCGGCCGGAGGCGATCGGCCGCTATCCGGTGGAGGAGATCGATCGCATCGATGGGCCATCCGCTGCGGCGGTCGCCCGCTTCCTCGCCGTGGAGGAGGGTGAGATGCGGCCGCTGTTGCAGGGGCTGCTCGAGCTCTTCGTCCGCTGCGATGCCTCGCTGATCGAGCTCAATCCGCTGGTGGTTCGCCCCGATGGTCGTCTGGTCGCCCTCGATGCCAAGATGGCCATCGACGACAACGCCCTCTTCCGCCAGCAGGAGCTGGCCGGGTTGCGTGACCCCGACGAGGAGGATGCTCGCGAGCGCGAGGCTGCTGCCTTCGGCCTCAACTACGTCGCGCTCGACGGCGACATCGGCTGCATGGTCAACGGCGCCGGCCTGGCCATGGCCACCATGGATGTGATCCAGCTCAAGGGGGCGCGGCCGGCCAACTTCCTCGACGTCGGCGGTGGTGTGACGGTGGAGCGGGCCGCCGCGGGGTTCCGGCTGCTCTTCTCCGACTCTCAGGTGCGGGCGGTGCTGGTCAACATCTTCGGCGGCATCGTCCGCTGTGACATCATCGCGAACGGTCTGGTCGCCGCCCGCGCCCGGCAGGTGCGCAAGGACCTTCCCGTGTTGATGCGGCTGGTCGGCACCCATGAGGAGGAGGGGCGGGCGATCATCCGGGATGCCGGCATCGACGTGCGCTGGGCGCAGACGCTGGATGAGGCGGCCGGGCTGGCGGTGGCCGCTCTCTGATGACGGTGCGCGACGGCGAGAGAGGGGAGGGCTACACCTTCCACCACCGCCGTCGGGGGGAGGGGCTCCTCTTCGATCAGGAGATGGCGCGGGGGCTGCCCGGGATGATCCGCGGCACCATCCCCGGCTACGATCTGATGCTGGAGCTATGCACGGTGATCGCCGGGGAGTATGCCGCCGACGACAGCCTGCTGTTCGATCTCGGCTGCGCGCTCGGCGACACCACCGCCGCCTTGCGTGCCGGCTGCCGGGGCAAGCGGTGCCGGATCGTTGCG
This sequence comes from Zetaproteobacteria bacterium, assembly GCA_003696765.1. Lineage (NCBI taxonomy): Bacteria > Pseudomonadati > Pseudomonadota > Candidatius Mariprofundia > Zetaproteobacteria bacterium. Next base: position 4,850 of record RFFX01000031.1, read on the forward strand.
GTGGACAGCGCGCCGGCGATGATCGTCCGCTGTCGCGACCGCTTTCCGCCGGAAGAGGGGCTGCCGCCGGTGGTGCCGCTCTGTGCCGATATCCGTGACATCCGGGTGGCCGATGCATCGGTGGTGGCGCTCAACCTGACGCTGCAGTTTCTGCCCCATCGCGCCCGCCTGCCGTTGCTGCGCGCCGTCCGTCACGGCATGAAGCGGGGGGCGGCGCTGCTGCTCAGCGAGGTGGTGGTCTTCGAGGATCAGGTCGTGGGCAAGCGGCTGGTCGGGTTGCAGGGCGCCTTCAAGCGGCGGGGGATGGAGGGGGAGGAGGGGCGCTCCGCAGCGTCGACGCCCTTCGATGCCCTGTTGGATGCCGATACCATCGAACAGCATCTCCACCGGCTCCATCTGGCCGGCTTCGCCCGGGTGATGCCCTGGTTCCAGTGCCTCAACTTCGCCTCGATTCTGGCGATCCGGTGACTCCCGCCGCATGAAGCTGGATCGACCGCTACTGGCCCTCCGCTCCGCCTGGGCGGTGGTGGAGCTGCGTGGCCCGCGCGCCGCCGACTACCTGCAGGGGCAGATCACCCAGGATGTGGCGCGTGCGGCGGCCGACCGGCTCACCCTTGCCGCGCTGCTCACCCCGCAGGGCAAGGCGGTGTGCGATCTCTGGTTCGCCCCGGAGGGGGATGAGGGGTGGCTGCTGATCGTGCCGGCCTGCGCGCGGGAGGAGGCGTGCGCCCGGCTGAGGCGCTTCAGCCTCGGTTATACGCTGACCATCGCTCCCTCTGCGCGGCGGCTCTGGTCGCTGCAGGGGCCGGGAAGCAGGGCGCTGGCCCGTGGTCTCGACCACGCCTGGCCGCAGGCCGAGGCGGCCGACGAGGGGGTGTGGATCGTGGCGGTGGAGCAGCCGGAGCTGGCCGGAGTGGAGCGGGTCGACGAGGAGATAATCGAGCGCGGCCGCATCCTGCGCGGCATCCCCCGCTTCGGCGTCGACTGGAGCGGCTACCCGCTCAACGCCGGGCTGATCGAGCGCGGCGGGGTCAGCTTCGACAAGGGGTGCTATGTCGGGCAGGAGGTGACCAGCCGCATGCGCTGGCGCGGCGCCATCCGCAAGCGGATCTGCCGGCTCGCTCTCGACGGTCCCGCCCCGGCACTGCCGGCGCCGCTCTGCTCCGGGCAGGCGGAGGTGGGGCGGATGACCAGCGCCGCCGACGACGGGGCGGGCGGGGCGATCGGCATCGCCCAGTTGCCGATCGAGTTGCTGGATCGCGGCGCGCGGCTGACCCTGGCCGACGGCCGACCGGTGGAGGTGGTCGATTCATGATGGTTTCGCAAGAAGCCATCATCGCGGCCATGGACGGCCGCGCAAAGCCGAAGCTTGCGTATGCAAGCGAAGGTTTTGTAAGGCGATCGAAGACCGCGCTCTTCGATTGCCGTCAAGCAAAAAGTCCACGGACGGACTTTTTGCGATCTGATCATTCATGACCCTCTATCAGCGTCTGCGCCGGCAGCTGCCGCCGATGTCGCCCACCGAGGAGGAGGCGCTGGCCGCCGGCGGCGTCGGCTTCGAGCGTGAGCTCTTTCGCGGCCGGCCCGACTGGCGCCGGCTGCCCGAGTACCATGCGCTGAACGCGGCGGAGCGGGCCTTCCTCGACGGGCCGGTGCGCACCCTCTGCGCCATGCTCGACGAGTGGAAGATCAACGAGCTGCGCCGCGACCTGCCGCCGGAGGTGTGGGCCTTCCTCCGATCGGAGGGCTTCTTCGGCCTGATCATCCCCGAGCGCTACGGCGGCAAGGGCTTCTCCGCCGCCGCCCATTCGGCGGTGGTGCAGATGATCGCCTCCCGCTCGGTGACCGCCGCGGTGACGGTGATGGTGCCCAACTCGCTCGGGCCGGCGGAGCTGCTCATCGCCTACGGCACCGACCGGCAGCGCGAGTACTACCTGCCTCGGCTGGCCACGGGCGAGGAGATTCCCTGTTTCGCCCTCACCGGGCCGTGGGCCGGCTCGGACGCCGCGGCCATGCGCGACCGCGGCGTGGTCTGCCGGGGCGAGTGGCAGGGGAAGCAGACGCTCGGCTTCCGCCTAACCTTCGACAAGCGCTACATCACGCTGGCCCCGATCGCCACCCTGATCGGGCTGGCCTTCCACGCCAGCGATCCCGACCATCTGCTCGGCGATGTGGAGGATCTGGGCATCACGCTGGCCCTGCTGCCCGGTGATCTGCCCGGGCTGCAGCGGCGGCGCCACCGGCCGATCGGCGCCGCCTTCCACAACGGGCCGCTCCGTGGGCGCGACCTCTTCATCCCGCTGGAGCAGGTGATCGGCGGAGGGGAGCGGATCGGCCAGGGGTGGCGCATGGTGATGGAGCGGCTGGCCACCGGCCGGGGGATTTCGCTGCCCGCGCTCGCCTGCGGCGCCGGCAAGCTGGCGCTGTATACCTCGGCGCGCTACTGCCGCATCCGGCGCCAGTTCCATCGGCCGATCGGCGATTTCGACGGCGTGGCGCTGAAGCTGGCGGCGATCGCCGGCCGCCTCTATCTGATGGATGCCGGCCGCAGGATGACGCTGGCGGCGATCGACGGCGGGGTGACGCCGGCGGTGCTCACCGCCGTGGTCAAGCACTACCTGACCGAGGAGATGCGCCGTGTGGTCAACGACGCGATGGATCTGCACGGCGGGCGGGCGATCTGCCAGGGGGCGTCGAACTACCTTGCCCACGCCTACCAGTCGCTGCCCATCGCCATCACCGTCGAGGGGGCCAACATCCTCACCCGCGGCATGATCATCTTCGGCCAGGGGGTGATGCGCGCCCACCGGTTCCTGCGGCGCGAGCGGGAGCTGCTCGCTTCAGACGGGGGGGAGGCGGCCTTCCACGCCCTGCTGCGCCGCCATCTGTTCGCCTTCGCCGTCAATGCCGGCCGCGCGCTGCTGCTTGGGCTCTCTGACGCCTGCTGGGCGCGGGCGCCGGCCGCGGGCGGGGAGCGGCGCTACTACCAGCATCTGGGGCGGATGGCGGCGCTGTTTGCGCTCTTGACCGACCTGGCACTGGCGCTGCTCGGCGGCGGGCTCAAGCGCAACGAGGCGATCAGCGGCCGGCTGGCCGACGCTCTGGCCTGGCAGTACCTCTGCACCTCGGCGCTGGAGGGGTTCAACCGGCGCGGCAGCCCGCGCGCCGAGCGACCGGTGCTCGACTGGGCCTGCCGCTACGCGCTCCACCGGGCGGAGCAGGCGCTGCTCGCGCTGATCGCCAACCTGCCGCTGGCCGCACCTGCGCGCGCGCTGCTGCGGCTGTTGCTCTTTCCGTTTGGTCGGCGCATGGCCCCGCCCGACGACGCGCTGGGCCGCCGGCTGGCCCGGGCGGTGCAGCAGGACGAGGCGCTGTTGGCCGCGCTCACCGAGGGGATGGCGGTCAGCAGCGATCCCGCCGATCCGGTCGGACGGCTCGACGCCGCGCTGGCCGCTTGTCGGGCGGCGGACCCGCTGGAGGCGCAACTGGCCCGGCGCGGGGTGCGCTTCCGCCCGGAGCGGGAGGAGTATGCGGCGTGGCTGGAGCGGTTGGTCGCCGACGGGACGCTGGATGCGGAGCAGGTGGCGTTGCTGCGGCAGGCTGCGGATGCGACCGCTCGGGCGCTGGCCGTGGACAGCTTTCCGCTGCGGCGGTCGGAAGTGGTGCAATCATGATCGAATCGCCAAAAAGTCCGTCCGTGGACTTTTTGCTTGACGGGAATCGAAGAGTGCGACCTCATATTGCCTTACAAGTCAATCACTTGCTTGCGTAAGCCCTTGATTTGCGCGGCCGTCCGTGGCCGAGATGATGGTTTCTTGCGAAACCATCAATCATGACAGGAGGACGATGATGATCGATGAGGATCTGCTGAAGATTCTGGCCTGCCCCAAGTGCAAGCAGTCGGTTCACTACAACGACAACCAGGATGGGCTGGTGTGCGACGCCTGCCGGCTGGTCTATCCCATCCGCGACGATATCCCGGTGATGCTGATCGACGAGGCGGAGCCGCTCGACTGATCTCAAGCGGTGCGCCGTCGGGGAGGGGGCTACCTCGACCGGCGCACCCGGCTGCGGACGAAGGGGGTGCGGGTGCGCTCCGCGGCCACCGCGCGGCCGCGGATCTCCACGGCGAGATCGCCGCATTCGGCCCGGTCCGGCGCCACGTAGGCCAGCGCCACGCCACAGCCGGCCAGCGGTGAGAAGAGCCCGGAGGTGACCGCTCCGACCCTGCGGCCGTCGGCCAGCACCGGATAGCCTTCGCGCGGGATGCCGCGCTCGGTCAGCCGCAGGGCGATCAGTGCTTTGCGCCTTCCCTGCTGCAGGCGGTCGGCGACCGCCGCGCGACCGATGAACGGCCCCTTGTCCATGTCGGTGATCCACATCAGATTGGCCTCCACCGGGGTGACCTGCGCGTGGATCTCGTGGCCGTAGAGGGCGTAGCCCATCTCGGTGCGCAGCATGTCGCGAGCGGCCAGCCCGGCCGGGAGGGCGCCGGCATCGAGCAGCGCCTGCCACACCTCGGCCGCCCGCCCGTTCTCCAGATAGAGCTCGAAGCCGTCCTCGCCGGTGTAGCCGGTGCGGCTGATCAGGGCCGGCGCGCCGCAGAGCGCCCCCTGCGCGAAGTGGTAGTAGGCGATGGTTTCGAGGTCGATGTCGGTCAGCGGCTGCAGCATGGCCTGGGCGCCTGCCCCCTGCAGCGCGAGCAGCGCGGTGGCGTCCGACTCGTCGGTCACCGTGACGGCGTATTGCGCTGCCTGCCGCGCAAGGTGGGCGACATCCGCCTGCCGGTTGGCGGCGTTGACGCAGAGGTAGTAGCGATCGGCGGCGAGGCGGTAGGTGGTGATGTCGTCGATGAAGCCGCCCTCCTCGTTGAGCAGCGCCGAATAGTGGACCTGGCCGTCGCACAGACGGGTGACATCGTTGGTGGTGACCTGCTGCAGGAAGGCCAAGGCCTCCCGCCCTTCGACCCGGATCTGGCCCATGTGGGAGATGTCGAACAGCCCGGCGCCGTCGTCGCCGCGCACGGCGTGGTACTCCTTGAGCGCGCCGGTCGGGTACTGCAGCGGCATGGCGTAGCCGGCGAAGGGGACGATGCGGGCGCGAAGCTCGGTGTGTTGGTGGTGGAGGGCGGTCTGTTGCAATGGTTTCCCCTTGGAAGGCCGGTCGGTGGCGTTCATCGCCCGCGCTCGTGGTGTGCGCGGAAGGCGGAGATGGTGTTGGCCAGCAGCATGGTGATGGTCATCGGGCCGACCCCTCCGGGGACCGGCGTGATCCACCCCGCGCGACGGGCGGCGCTCTCGAAGACCACGTCGCCGGAGAGGGTGCCGTCGGCCAGGCGGCTGATGCCGACATCGACGACGATGGCGCCGGGCTTGATCCACTCTCCCTGGACCAGTCCCGGCTTGCCGGCGGCGGCGACCACCAGATCGGCGCGGGCGATGTGCGCGGCGAGGTCGACGGTGAATCGGTGGGTGACGGTGACGGTGGCACCGGCGAGCAGCAGCTCCATGGCCATCGGCCTGCCGACGATGTTGGAGGCGCCGACGATCACCGCTTCGCGGCCGTGCAGGTCGATGCCGGTCTCGGCGATCAGCCGCATGCAGCCGTAGGGGGTGCAGGGGCGCAGCGCCGGTGCGCGCGCGGCCAGCCGGCCGACGTTCAGCGGATGGAAACCGTCGACATCCTTGTCCGGATCGATCGCCTCGATGATCGCATGGGTGTCGATCTGCGGCGGCAAGGGGAGTTGCACCAGGATGCCGTCCACCCGGGGATCGCGGTTGAGTTCGTCGATCAGCGCCAGCAACTGCCGCTGGCTCGTCTCCGCCGGCAGATGGTGGGAGAAGGAGTCGATGCCCAGGTCGCGGCAGGCCCGCTTCTTGTTGCGCACATAGATCTGTGAGGCGGGATCGTCGCCGACCAGGACCACCGCAAGCCCGGGGGGGCGGCCGACGCTGCGGGTGAGCCCGGCGAGCTCGTCGCGCATGGCGGTACGCATGCGGGTGGAGAGTGCCTTGCCGTCGAGCAGCCGTGCGGACATGGCGCCGATTCTGGCGGCGGCGGCCGCGCGGCGCCACCTCCGCTCCCCGGCGCGGGCGCGCTCCCCGGCGCCGGATGGCGCCTCCCTGTGGATGAGATCGGGCGAATCGCTTTGCCCTCAAACCCTTGGCCCGTGTGGATGGTTTGTGGAGAAGCTGTTTAGGGAGAAAACACAATCTGTTGTGTCCCTCCCTCTTCTTGACACACTACATCTTGTGTTCATCGTTCGGGCCGCCGCGGACATGTGATGGTTCCGCAAGACACCATCATCCGCGGCGTGGGCGTGTCGCGCAACACGGGAGTTTCCCCATAGAGGCAACTGTTTTGTAAGGGAATCGAAGAGCGCGCTCTTCGATTCCCGTCAAGCAACAAGTCCATGGACGGACTTGTTGCGATTCCATCAAAAATTCTGGTTCGAAGGAGGGCGTATGCACAACCTGCAGGTGCAAACGAGGCGCGAGGAGCAACAGGCGGTCGATGCGGTTCCGATGCAGCCGGCCAGCATCGACATCTGGGACAGGAAATACCGGCTCAAGGCGAACGACGGCACGCCGGTGGACGGCTCCATCGAGGAGACCTATACCCGGGTGGCGCGCGCGCTGGCCGAGGTCGAAGAGGAGGAGAAGCGGGAGTTCTGGTTCCACCGCTTCGGCTGGGCGCTGGCCAACGGCGCCATCCCCGCCGGCCGCATCGTCTCCAACGCCGGTGCCGGGGCGCACAAGCCGGCCACCTCGACCATCAACTGCACCGTCTCCGGCACCATTCCCGATTCGATGGACGGCATCCTGACCATGGTGCGGGAGGCGGGGCTGACGCTGAAGGCCGGTTGCGGCATCGGCTACGAGTTCTCCACCCTCCGGCCGAAGGGGGCCTATGTCTCCGGTGCCGGCGCCTACACCTCCGGGCCGCTCTCCTTCATGGATATCTACGACAAGATGTGCTTCACCGTCTCCTCCGCCGGCGGCCGGCGGGGGGCGCAGATGGGCACCTTCGACATCTCCCACCCCGATGTGATCGACTTCATCCGCGCCAAGCGCGAGGACGGCCGGCTGCGCCAGTTCAACCTCTCCTGTCTGATCACCCGCGAGTTCATGGAGGCGGTCAAGGCCGACGCCGACTGGCATTTGGTCTTCCCCGCCAGCCCGGTCGAGCTGGAGGATCCCGAAACCCAGGTGGTCTTCCGCCGGGTGGCCAACCCGCCGGCCAACTGCACCCGCGACGAGCGCGGCCGGGTGGCCTGCAAGGTCTACCGCACCATCAAGGCGCGGCGGCTGTGGGATGTGATCATGGCCTCGACCTACGACTACGCCGAGCCCGGCTTCATCCTGATCGATCGGGTCAACGAGATGAACAACAACTGGTGGTGCGAGGAGATCCGGGCGACCAACCCCTGCGTCACCGCCGATACCTGGGTGCAGACCGCCGACGGGCCGCGCCGGGTGGCCGAGCTGATCGGCCGCCGCTTCGAGGCGGTGGTCGACGGCGTGGTGCATGCCAGCGGCGAGGAGGGCTTCTTCCGCACCGCACACAAGGAGGTGGTGCGGCTGGCCACCCGCGAGGGGTATGCGCTACGTCTGACCGCCGATCATCGGGTACGACGGGTGATTCGCATGACCGACCGGGTGCTGGAGACGGAGTGGATCGAGGCTGAAGCGCTGCGGCCCGGCGACCGGGTGCTGCTCCATCGCCACCGCGACCTGCGCTGGCCGGGCGCGCTGGGGCGCCACGAGGGCTACCTGCTGGGGGCGCTGGTCGGCGCCGGCGCGCTGGAGGAGGGGGGTGCCGTCCTCTCGGTATGGGCGGGCAGGAAGGAGGCCAACGGGCCCGACGGACCGGGGGGTGCCCACGCCCTGATGATCGAGGTGGAGCAGGCGCTCCGTCGCCTCTCCCCATCGGACGGCAGCGGCGGTTGGCAGGAAGTCGGCGGCAGCGGCGGCTGGCGGCTCCACTCCACCGCCCTGTGCGATCTGGCCTTCGGGGTGGGGTTGCGCCCGGGCGAACGGGCGATCACCCCGGCGATGGAGCGGGCGTCGTCCGACTTCTACGAGGGTTTCCTGCGCGGCCTCTTCGACGCCGACGGTACGGTCCTCGGGGTGTCGGGCGGGGCGGAGCCCTCCGTGCGGCTGGAGGGGTGCGACCGGTTGCTGCTGGATGCGGTGCAGCGCATGCTGCTGCGCCTGGGCATCGTCTCGGCCATCCGGCATTGTCCCCATGCGGATGGTGCGGGGCGCCCGCGGTATGTGCTGGTCGTCTCCGGCGGCAACCTGGAGGTCTTCGCGACGCGTGTCGGCTTCGCCGACGGCGACAAGTGGATCCGCCTGCAGAGCCTGTTGGGGCGGTGTCGAGGCAGGCTGGAGCGGGAGCGTTTCGTCGCCACCGTGGAGGGGCTCTCCCCCGACGGCTGCGAGGAGGTCTTCGACGTACAGGTCCCCGGCATCCACACCTTCGATGCCAACGGTCTGCACGCCCACAACTGCGGCGAGCAGCCCCTGCCGCCCTACGGCGCCTGCCTGCTGGGCAGCATCAACCTGACCCGCTTCGTGCGCGACCCCTTCACCGATGCCGCCTCCTTCGACTGGGAGCGGTTCCGCGAGGTGGTGGCGGTCTTCACCCGCATGCTGGACAACGTGGTGGAGATCAACGGCCTTCCCCTGGAGCGGCAGCGGGAGGAGATCATGCGCAAGCGGCGCCACGGCATGGGTTTCCTCGGCCTGGGCAGCGCGCTGACCATGCTCCGGGTGCGCTACGGCTCCAGGCAGGCGCAGGAGTTCACCGAGCAGGTCGCCTACGAGATGGCCCGCACCGGCTACCGCGTCGGGCTGGAGCTGGCCGAGGAGAAGGGGCCGGCGCCGATCATGGACGAGATGGTGACCGTCACCGAGGAGATGATGCGCCGGCGGCCGGAGATGGCCCGAGACGGCATCGCGGTGGGCGACGAGGTTCCCGGACGGGTGCTGTGGGCGCGCTACTCGCGCTACATGCAGCAGTTGGCCGCCTCCGGGGATCCCGAGGACGCCGCGCTGGTCGAGGCGCTGGCCGAGCGGGGGTGCCGCTTCACCCACCACTCCTCGATCGCGCCGACCGGCACCATCAGCCTGAGCCTGGCCAACAACGCCTCCAACGGTATCGAGCCCTCCTTCGCCCACCACTACGCGCGCAACGTGATCCGCGAGGGGAAGAAGAGCAAGGAGAAGGTCGACGTCTACTCCTACGAGTTGCTCGCCTACCGCACGTTGGTCGATCCCGATGCGACCCCGGAGGGGGGATTGCCGGACTACTTCGTCAGCGCCGATACGATCACCCCCAGGGAGCATGTCGACATGCAGGCGGCGGCGCAGAAGTGGATCGACTCCTCGATCTCCAAGACGGCCAACGTGCCGACCGACTACCCCTACGAGGAGTTCAAGGAGATCTACATGTACGCCTATGAGAAGGGGTTGAAGGGGTGCACCACCTTCCGCTTCAATCCCGAGGTGTTCCAGGGGGTGCTGGTCAAGGAGCAGGATCTGGCCAACACCACCTACCGCTTCACCCTGGAGGATGGCTCGACGGTGGAGTGCAAGGGGAACGAGATGGTCGAGTACGACGGCGAGGTCCACAGCGCCGCCAACCTGTTCGACGCCTTGAAGGAGGGATACTATGGCAAGTTCTGAGGCACCGCGGAGGATCGACGGCCGCATCGTCGGCTACGAGGTGGTGACGCCGAAGGAGAAGCAGGAGGATGGCGGCGACGGGAATGTGACCAGCATCGCGCCGCTGCTCGAACGTGACGACGTGCTGCAGGGGTCGACCTACAAGATCAAGACCCCGATGAGTGAGCATGCGATGTACATCACCATCAACGACATCGTCATCGAGGATCCCGACGGCGGCAGCCACCGGCGGCCGTTCGAGATCTTCATCAACTCCAAGAACATGGAGCATTTCATGTGGATCGTGGCGCTCACCCGGGTGATCTCGGCCATCTTCCGCAAGGGGGGCGATGTCACCTTCCTGGTCGAGGAGCTGAAGGCGGTGTTCGACCCCCGCGGCGGCTACTACAAGCGCGGCGGCAAGTACATGCCCTCGCTGGTGGCCGAGATCGGCGAGGTGATCCAGCAGCATCTGATCGGCATCGGCATGATGGACGGCCAGCTGGCCACACCGGAGCTGGAGGCCAAGCGCAAGGAGGCCAAGGCGCGGCTGGGGGCGGATGCCGCCGCCCGCGGCGGCCAGTGCGACAAGTGCGGCGCCATGGCGGTGGTGCGGCTGGACAACTGCAACACCTGTCTGGAGTGCGGCGACTCCAAGTGCGGCTGAGCCCCCGGCCGGAGCGGGGGGCTACTCCTCGCTGAGCTGCTCCAGCCACCGCTCCAGGAAGTGGATGTCGAAGCTCCCCGCCTGGAACGCCGGGTTGGCCAGGATTCTCCGGTGCAGCTCCTGGTTGGTGGTCACGCCGCTGATCACCAGTTCGTCGATGGCCCGCTGCATGCGCCGGATGCACTTGTCGCGGGTTCGCGCATGGGTGATCACCTTGCCGATCATCGAGTCGTAGAAGGGGGGGATGGTGTAGCCGCTGTAGATGGCGGCGTCGACCCGCACGCTGCGTCCGCCGGGGGCGTGGAAGAGCTCGATGGTCCCCGGCGCTGGGGTGAACTTGAAGGGGTGTTCGGCGTTGATGCGGCACTCCAGCGCATGCCCCTTCATCTTGAGCCGCTCCTGATCGAAGGCCAGCCGCTCGCCAGCCGCCACCCGGATCTGCCACTCGATCAGGTCGACGCCGGTGATCCACTCGGTCACCGGGTGCTCCACCTGGATGCGGGTGTTCATCTCGATGAAGTAGAAGGAGCGATCGGCGTTCATCAGGAACTCGATGGTGCCGGCCCCCTGGTACTCCACCGCCCGGGCCGCCGCCACCGCCGCCCGGTAGAGCCGTCGGCGGGTCTCCTCGTCGCAGAAGGGGCTGGGCGCCTCCTCCATCACCTTCTGGTTGTTGCGCTGGATGGAACACTCACGCTCGAACAGGTGGACGATGTTGCCGTGGCGGTCGCCGAGCACCTGCACCTCGATGTGGCGCGGGGTTTCGAGGAACTTCTCGATGTAGAGGGTGTCGTCGTCGAAGGCGGCCGCCGCCTCGCTCTTGGCCATGAGGAAGGCGTTGGTCAGCGCCGACTGCTGGTAGACCACCTTCATGCCCCGGCCGCCGCCGCCGGCCGCCGCCTTGATGAGGATCGGATAGCCGCAGCGGTCGGCGGCGGCACTGGCCTCCTCAATGGTGCCGACCGCACCGTCCGAGCCGGGAATCAGCGGCACGCCGGCGGTGCGCATCAGCGCCTTGGCCTTGACCTTGTCGCCCATGGCACGCATCGACTGCGGTGTCGGCCCGATCCAGGTGTAGCCCGATTCGATGACGATCTCGGCGAACTCGGCGTTCTCGGCGAGGAAGCCGTAGCCGGGGTGGATCGCCTCGGCATGGGTCACCTCGGCGGCGGCCATCACCGCCGGGATGTTGAGGTAGGAGAGGTTGGGGGCGGCCGGGCCCACGCAGACCGCCTCGTCGGCCAGTCGGGTGTGCATGGCGTCGCGGTCGGCCTCGGAGTAGATGGCCACGCTCTTGATGCCCAGCTCGCGGCAGCAGCGGATGATGCGCACGGCGATCTCGCCGCGGTTGGCGATCAGGATCTTGTGGAACATCGGCGCCTCAGGCCGGGGTGATGACGAAGAGCGGTTGACCGTACTCCACCGGTGTGGCGTTCTCGACCAGGATCCGGGTGACCACACCGCTGTACTCCGATTCGATCTCGTTCATCAGCTTCATCGCCTCGATGATGCAGAGCGTATCCCCCTTGTTGACCCGGCTGCCGATGCGCACGAAGGGTTCGGCGTCGGGGGATGGGGCCTGGTAGAAGGTGCCGACCATCGGTGAGGTGACGGTGTAGCCGTTGTCGTCATGCGGTTGCTGCTCCGGCGCCCCGGCCGGTGCGGCGGCGGGAGGAGGTGTGGATAGGGAGGCGGGTGCCGTCGCGGCGGGTGCCGCCTCCGTCGCCGGTAGGGGAGCCGCCGGCGTACGGGTGAGCCGTACCGACGCCTCCCCTTCGTGGACCTCGATTTCGGTCAGGTCCGACGCCTGCAGCAGTCGGGCCAGCTTTCGGATGTAGGCGATGTCCATGATCCTTCCCTTTGCTCGCGTTGGTGTGGGATGTCCTCAGCGGCGTCGGGTGAGATGGGCGTGCATGGCGCGCAGCGCCAGCAGGTAGCCCTCTCCCCCCAGGCCGCAGATCACGCCGAGGGCGACGTCCGACAGGTAGGAGCGGCGGCGGAACGGCTCGCGGCGGTGGATGTTGCTTAGATGCACCTCGATGAAGGGGCGCGCCACCGCCAGCAAGGCGTCGCGGATCGCCACGCTGGTGTGGGTGTAGGCCGCCGGGTTGATAATGATGCCATCGGCCTCGCACTGCTGGATGCGGTCGACCAGCGCTGTCTCGCTGTTGCTCTGGAAGCTGGTGAGCGCCACGCCGAGCTCGTCGGCCAGCGCGGCGAGCCGGCCGTCGATCTGCGCCAGGGTCTCGCTGCCGTAGCGCTCCGGCTCGCGCCGGCCCAGCAGATTGAGGTTGGGGCCGTGCAACACCAGGATGGAGACGGTCAACTTCGATTCCGCTGCAACGCGCCCGCCGCCTCCGGGGAGATGGCGTGCGCCCCCCCTTGCCCCTCCCGCTCCCAGCGGTGCTTGAGGCGGATCAGCCGCATATCGTCGGGGCGGCGGGCCAGCAGCCGGTCGAGCATGGCCAACGCCTGTGCGGTCTCTCCCTGGCTGTGGAGCAGCTTGGCGATGCGCATCGAGCCAGGAACCTCCTCTGCCTGCTGCGGTTGCTGTTCCTCCCGCAGCCGTTTGGCCTTGCGGTAGTGGACCCGGGCGCGGGCGATCGCACCGCGACGCTGCTCCAGCTTGCCGAAGAGGTACCAGACACGGGGGTCGGAGGGGGCGAACGCGGCCAGGTCGCGCAGCATCTGCTCCGCCTTTCCCTCCTCCCCGCGGCGGAGCAGCGCCACCGTCTGCTCCAGCCCCTGGGCCAGTCCCGGCCAGTTGTCCGGCAGAGGCAACCGCTTGGGCTTCTCCTCGCACTCTGGCAGCATGCGGCTCAGGCTAGGAGCGTGCGCCCGGTCGGTCAACGGAATGCGGCGGTTTATGCCGTTTTTGGCCGGAAACGGTGGCGATGGAGGTCGGTTTTGCCGGATTTGCGCAAGATTCTGCTCAACGGCGAGGAGCGCGAGGTGGGGGCCCGTACCCTGCAACAGCTGGTCGGGGAGTTGGGGTTGCGGCCGAGGATGATCGCCATCGAGCGCAACCTTGCGGTGGTGCCGCGCAGTCGCTGGGAGGAGACGGAGCTGGCCGAGGGCGATCGTATCGAGATCGTGCAGATGATCGGAGGCGGGTGAGGTGCACGGGAGCGGGTAGGGGGCGCCTTCGTCTCCGGATGGTGGGCGGGCGCCGGCGGAGCGATCAGGCGACCTTCCTCTCCAGGATGGTGATCCGTTCTTCGTGCGCTTCGACCTTCCCGCCGATCGCATCCATCCTTGCGGCCAACTCTTCCCTCGTCTCTTTCAGCTCCTCGTGCACGGCATCGATCTTCTTGTCCAGCTTCTCGTGCACGGCATCGATCTTCCCGTCCAGCTCCTCGTGCACGGCATCGATCTTTCCGTCCAGCTCCTTGTGGGAGAACTTGAGCAGGTCCATCACCAGGCGGTGATCTTCCTTGGCCTCACGGTGGTATCGCTCGACCTTCTCATCCAGGGCCGCATAGCCCTCCAGGACGAGGGACATCTTGCTGTTCATCTCCTCGAGGATCATGTTGAGGTGCCGTATCTCGCTTTCCGTCATTGGTGATCGAATCGCAAAAAGCCCGTCCATGGACTTTTTGGCTTCACGGGGATCGTAGAGCGCGCTTCGGGCGCCTTGCCAAGGCCGCCGCTTGCAATGAGCAAGCCTAGCCGGATCCCCCCCGCCGGGTCCAGCCCGGTAGGTCGATCGTGGAGGGGGCGCAGGCCGACCCGCCAGGGAGCGGTGCCGATGCGATCGCTGCCGGCGCGGGGATGTCGGGTTTGGGCTTCGTCCCCTGCTCTGGCAGCATGCGGCGCATGCGGGATCCGTCCGGAAAAGGAGCAGGTTTGCATGGCACGACAGGGTGAGGACGACGACGCGCTGGTGATCGGCAGCCACCGCTTCCGCTCGCGGCTGATCGTCGGTTCGGGCAAGTACAAGGATTTTCCGACCACCAGGGCGGCGGTCGAGGCGGCGGAGGCCGAGATGGTCACCGTGGCGGTGCGGCGGGTGAACATCACCGAGGCGGGCAAGGAGAATCTGCTCGACTACATCGATCCCGATCGCTACACCATCCTGCCCAACACCGCCGGCTGTTACACCGCCGAGGATGCCGTGCGCACGCTCCGGCTGGCGCGCGAGGCCGGTGGCTGGAACCTGGTCAAGCTCGAGGTGCTCGGCGATGCCCAGACGCTCTACCCCAACGTGGTCGAGACGATCAAGGCGGCCGAGGCGCTGGTCGCCGACGGCTTCGAGGTGATGGTCTACACCAACGACGACCCGATCGTCGCCACCCGGCTGGAGGAGGTCGGCTGCGTGGCGGTGATGCCGCTGGGCAACCCGATCGGCTCCGGTCGCGGCCTGGCCAATCCATTCAACATCCATGTGATCAAGCAGCGGGCCGGTGTGCCGATCGTGGTCGATGCCGGCATCGGTACGGCCAGCGATGCGGCCCAGGCGATGGAGCTGGGGGTGGATGCCTGCCTGATCAACACCGCCATCGCCGAGGCGCGCGATCCGCTGTTGATGGCGCGGGCGATGCGCGACGCGGTGCGCGCCGGTCGCGCCGCCTGGCTGGCCGGACGGATGGCCAAACGCGCCTTCGCCTCCGCCTCCTCGCCGACCGACGGCTACTTCTGGAGCTGATCGTGCGCCCGATCCGCCACATCCTCGCACCGACCGACTTCTCCCCCTCCGCCGATCAGGCGGTGCGCACCGCAGCCGATCTGGCGGTGAAGTTCGCCGCCGACCTCACCCTGCTGCACATCGTCGCCCCCCAGTACTA
The DNA here is from genome assembly GCA_003696765.1 of Zetaproteobacteria bacterium. NCBI lineage: Bacteria > Pseudomonadati > Pseudomonadota > Candidatius Mariprofundia > Zetaproteobacteria bacterium. Next base: position 19,969 of record RFFX01000031.1, read on the forward strand.
CCTGCCGGAGATGGGCGAGCCGATGATGCCGGCGATGGAAGACCTGACCGAGACGCTGGTGGCCTCGGCGAAGAGCCGGCTGGCCGAGCTGGCCGCGATGCTCCAGCCGGAGCCGCGCTGTGTGGTCGAGGTGAGCCTGCGCAAGCCGGCCGATGCCGTCTGCCACTATGCCGCCGGCCACGGCATCGACCTGATCGTCATCGGCAGCCACGGCCGCACCGGCCTGATGCACCTGCTGCTCGGCGCCACCTCCGAGCATGTGGTGCGCTACGCCGACTGCCCGGTGCTGGTGACCAAGCTGGAGCGCAACGGCTGACGACTCCGCTTCTGCTCGGTGTCGACACCGGCGGCACCTTCACCGACTTCGTTCTCTTCGCCGACGGCCGGCTCACCTTCCACAAGGAGCTCTCCACCCCCGACGATCCGGCGCGGGCGATCCTCGCCGGTGTTGCGGCGCTCGGGCTGGCGCCGGAGCGGCTCCATCTGGTCCACGGCTCGACGGTGGCGACCAACGCGGTGCTCGAACGCAAGGGGGTGCGCACCCTGCTGATCACCAACCGCGGCATGGAGGATCTGCTCACCATCGGCCGTCAGCAGCGGCGCGCCCTCTACCGGCTGGACGATCCGCCGCATCAGCCGTGGCTGGCGCGCGACGACTGCCTCGGCGTCGGCGGCCGGGTTGGCGCCGACGGCGACTACGATCCAGTGCCCGAGGAGGATCTGGCCGAGGCGGCCGCCCGTGCCGCCGGCTACGATGCGGTCGCCGTCTGCACCCTGTTTTCCTTTCTGCGGCCGGAGCAGGAAGAGGCGATCGTCGCCGCGCTGGCGGACCATCCGTGGGTGAGCGCCTCGCATCGGCTGCTGGCCGAGGCCGGCGAGTTTGCCCGGGCGGCGACCACCTTCCTCAACGCCTCGGTTGCGCCGCTGGTCGCGCGCTACCTGCGTCGCCTCGCCGAACGCCTCCAGCCGCGCCACCTCTTCGTCATGCACTCCGCCGGCGGGGTGATGTCGGCCGGGCAGGCGGGCAGCGAGGCGGCGCGCATGGTGCTCTCCGGCCCGGCCGGCGGTCTGGTCGCCGCCTGGCGGGTGGGGGCGGATCTGGGGCTGGAGCGGCTGCTCACCTTCGATATGGGCGGCACCAGCACCGATGTGGCGCTGATCGACGGGGGGCTGGCCCGCACCACTGAGGGAAGCATCGCCGGCCTGCCGCTGGCCCTGCCGATGCTCGACATCCACACCATCGGCGCCGGCGGTGGTTCGCTCGCCTGGCGCGACGCCGCCGGTCTGCTCAAGGTGGGACCGCGCTCGGCCGGCGCCGATCCCGGGCCGGTCTGCTACGGGCGGGGCGGCCGGGTGCCGACGGTGACCGACGCCAACCTGCTGCTCGGGCGCATCCCGCCGCAGACGCGGCTGGCCGGGCGGATGGGGCTCGATCGCGATACCTGTCGCGCGCGCATGGCGGAGATGGCCGCCGGCATGGGGATGACGGCGGAGGAGCTGGCCGGTGGCATCGTGCGGCTGGCCGAGGAGCAGATGGCCGGGGCGCTGCGCCGGGTGTCGGTGGCGCGCGGCATTGATGTGCGCGATTTCACGCTGTTCTGCTTCGGTGGCGCCGGCGGGCTGCACGCCTGCGCGCTGGCCGAGGCGATGGAGATGCATCGGGTGCTGGTGCCGCGGGCCAGCGGCGCCTTCTCGGCGCTGGGCATGCTGCTTGGCCGACGGCAGAGCGACCGCTCGCGCAGTTGTCGGCTGCCGCTCTCCGCCTGCGGCGGGGAGGCGTTGGCCCGGCTGAAGGAGCAGCTCGCCGCCGAGGTGGAGGCGGTGATGGGGGGGCTGCGGCTGCAGCACGAATGGCTGGTCGATCTGCGCTACCGCGGCCAGGGGTTCCACCTCACCCTGCCGCTGGCGGAGGAAGAGGAGGAGATGGCCCGGGCCTTTCATCAGGCCCACCTGCGCGCCTATGGCCACCGGCTCGATCTGCCGGTGGAGATCATCACCCTCCGGCTGATCGCCACCGCCGAAGGGGAGCCGATCACGCTGCCGCCGATCGAACCGGCGCTGGCTGCACCCGCCCCCTGCGGCGCCTCCGAGGTGGTCGGCACGGGAAGGGTGCCCTGTTTCGCCCGCGCCGGGCTCGGCGCCGGCTGCCGCCTGTCGGGGCCGGCGCTGATCGTCGAGGAGCACGCCACCACCTGGCTGGCGCCGGGGTGGCGGCTGCAGGTCACCGTCCAGGGCCATCTGTTGATCGAACATGAATGACGACTTCGCAAGAAGTCGGCATTCGCGGCCAGGACGGCCGCGCAAAACGGGGGCTTGCGCATGTAAGCGACTGTTTTGTAAGGCGATCGAAGACCGCGCTCTTCGATCGCCGTCAAGCAAAAAGCCCACGGACGGGCTTTTTGCGATTCCATCATGAACGCGGTTGATCTGAGCCTCTTCTCCGCCCGGCTCGACGCCATCTGCGCCGAGATGGGGGCGATTCTGCGGCGCAGCGCCGTCTCGCCCAACATCCGCGACCGCGGCGACTACTCCTGCGCGCTGTTCGATGGCACCGGAGAGCTGGTGGCGCAGGCGGCGCACATCCCGGTCCACCTGGGCTCGATGGCCTTTGCCATGCGCGATGTGGTGCGGCGCTTCGACTGGCGCGACGGCGATCTGCTGCTGTTCAACGACCCCCGGCTGGGCGGCACCCACCTGCCGGACATCACCGCGGTGATGCCGCTCTGCATCGACAGCACGCCGATCGCCTTCGCGGTCAGCCGCGCCCACCACGCCGATGTCGGGGGCCTCCGTCCCGGCTCGATGGGGCTGTGCAGCCGGTTGGAGGAGGAGGGGGTGGTCCTCGCGCCCGACTGGTGGTGGCGGGCGGGGGAGGAGCAGCCGGCGGCGATCGCGCCGCTGCTCGCCCGGGCGCGCAACCCCGAGGAGCGACGCTGCGATCTGTCGGCGCAGCGCGCCGCCTGCATGGCCGGAGTGCGCCGGTTGCGTGCGCTGCATGAGGACGCGCCACTGCCTGCGCGCTTCGCCCGGCTGATGGCCGTCTCCGAGCGCTACGGCCGGCGGGGGATCGCCGCCATCCCCGACGGCTGCTACCGCCACGAGGAGCTGCTCGACGACGACGGCCTGGGCCACGGGCCGCTGCCGCTGCGGGTGGCGCTGACCGTCTCCGGCACGGAGGCGACGGTCGATTTCACCGGCACGGCGCCGGCCTGCGCCGGGCCGTTCAACTGCCCGCTGGCGGTGACCGCGGCGGCGGTCTACTACCTGTTTCGCTGCCTGATGCCGCCGGAGACGCCGCAGACGGCGGCGGTATTCCGCCCGATCCGCATCATCGCCGAGCCGGGGTCACTGCTGCACGCCGTCGGCGATGTGGCGGTGGCCGGCGGCAATGTCGAGACCAGCCAGCGGGTGGTCGATCTGCTGCTCGGAGCCCTGGCGCGTGCGCTGCCCGGGCGGATGCCGGCCCAGTCGCAGGGGACGATGAACAACGTCCTCTTCGGCGGCGACGACTGGGTCTACTACGAGACGCTCGGCGGCGGCATGGGGGCCTCGCCCGGCTGCGCCGGCCAGAGCGCGGTGCAGTGCCACATGACCAACACCGCCAACACCTCGATCGAGCTGCTCGAGATGCACTATCCGCTGCGGGTGGAGCGCTACGCCGTGCGGCGCGGCTCCGGTGGGGCGGGGCGCCATCGCGGCGGCGACGGGTTGATCCGCAGCTGGCGGGTGCTGTCGCCGTGTGCGCTCACGCTGCTCAGCGAGCGGCGCAGCAGCGCGCCGCAGGGGGCGGCCGGTGGGGCGCCCGGTGCGCCGGGCGAGAACCTCCTGCTGCGCGACGGCCGCGAGCGGCGACTGCCGGCCAAATGCGAGCTTGCGTTGCGGCCGGGGGATCTGCTCACCGTGGCCACCCCCGGCGGCGGCGGCTGGGGCGCGGCGGATGCGGAGGAGGGGCGATGACGCGCGGACGGGACGGCGTTGCCGATGCTGTCGTCCGCCCTCGGTTGCTCGTCTCCGCCTGCCTGTTGGGGGAGCAGGTGCGCTACGACGGTCGACGGCTGCCGGTCGACCCCTCTATCGCGCGATGGGCGGCGGCCGGAGTGGTGGTCTCCTGCTGTCCGGAGGTGGCCGGCGGGCTGCCGGTGCCACGGCCGGCGGCGGAGATCGCCGCCGATGGCGCCGTTCGCTGTCGGGATGGGCGCAACGTCAGCGCCCCCTTTCGCCGCGGGGCGGAGGCGGCGCTGGCGCTCTGCCGCCGCCACGCCATTCGGTTGGCACTGCTGCAGGAGCGCAGCCCGTCGTGCGGCGTCAGCCGGATCTACGACGGCAGCTTCTCCGGCCGGCTGGTGGCGGGCTCCGGGGTGACTGCGGCGCTGCTGCGCCGCCACGGGATCCGGGTCTTCGGCCCCCACCAGCTGCGGGAGGTGGCGCAGGCGCTGCAGTCGGAGGCCGGTTGAATGGGTGGCGAGGCGGTGTCCCGTCCCCCCGGGTGGAGGAACGGTCGGCGGCGGCCTACCCTTCGAGGCATGGCCGGGTGTGCGGTTCAACTGCCGCTGCTGGCGCTCGATGTCGGCATGCGGCGCATCGGTGTGGCGGTGTGCGATGCGCTGGGCATCGGCTGCCGCGGCATCGCCTGCCTCGATCGCGGCGCCCCCGACTGGCCCGAACAGGTGTGTCGGCGGGCGACGGAGTACCGCTGCCGCGGCATCGTCATCGGCCTGCCGCGTAACATGGACGGCAGCAGCGGCGCCCAGGCGGAGGATTGCCGGCGGGCGGCCGGGGAGCTGGCTGCGGTATGTCCGCTGCCGATCCACTTCCAGGATGAGCGCCTCTCCAGCTGGGAGGCGAAAGCCCGTCTGTTCGCCCAAGGATACAGTGAGAAGAGGGTGCGCAAGCTGCTCGATCAGACCGCGGCGGCAGTCATCCTGGAGTCCTTCCTGGCGCGGAATGTCGCCCCGGATCATGGCTGATCCGCTCTCTCCCGAGGCGATTGCGGCGGCGGTCGATCGCATGGCGGCGGCGATCGATGGCGATCCGGTGGCGCTGATCGGCATCCGTCGCGGCGGGCTGTTGGTGGCCGATGCGCTGGCAGTCTCCCTGTGCGCACGTGGTCGCCGGGTGGAGCGCGGTTCGCTTGACATCAGCTTCTACCGTGACGATCTCGACACCATCGGCCCCAATCCCGAGGTGCGGGCGAGCGAGCTCCCCTTCGACATCAGCGGGCGGACGCTGTGGCTGGTCGACGACGTGCTGCAGAGCGGCCGTACGGTGCGCGCCGCGCTGGGGGAGCTGTTCGACTACGGCCGTCCGGCGGCGATCCGTCTGGCCGTGTTGATCGACCGCGGCGGGCGGCAGCTGCCGATCCAGCCCGATCTGGTCGGCATCCGCCACTCCTTGGATGGGCGGACGGCGATCGACCTCTCCCGCACCGACGACGGGGTGTGGCAGGCGCGGTTGCGTCGGATCGGGGTGAGGCGGGGCGCGTGAGACACCTCTTCGGCATGGAGGGGCTGGAGCGCGCCCGCGTCGAGCAGTTGCTGGCGCTGGCCGACTCCTTCGTGCCCCTCTCCCGCCGTCCGATCCGCAAGGCGCCGACGCTGCGCGGCAAGACGATCGTCAACCTCTTCTTCGAGAACTCCACCCGTACCCGCACCAGCTTCGAGATCGCCGGCAAGCGCCTCTCCGCCGATGTGATCAACATCTCTGTTTCCACCTCGGCGACCCAAAAGGGGGAGAGCCTGCTCGATACCGCCCGGACGCTGGCGGCGATGCAGCCGCATGTGCTGGTCGTCCGCCACGGGATCGCCGGCTGTTGCCAGCTGCTGGCCGACTTCCTGCCCGGGACCGCCATCGTCAACGCCGGCGACGGCGCCCACGAACACCCCACCCAGGTGTTGACCGACCTGCTCACACTGCGGCGCCATCTGGGCGATGTCGCCGGGCGGACCATCACCATGGTGGGGGATATCGCCCATTCGCGGGTGGCGCGCTCCCATCTGATCGCCGCGCGTACCATGGGCTACCACATCCGGCTGGTGGCGCCGAAGACGCTCCTGCCCGCCGATGTGGAGCGCTATGGCTGCACGGTGCTGCACGATTTCGACCGCGCGCTGGCCGGCAGCGATGTGCTCTACATGCTGCGGGTGCAGCAGGAGCGGCTGGTCGATGGTTTCGCCTTCCCTTCGATCCGGGAGTACCACGAGGCCTACGGGCTCAACGCCCGCCGGCTGGCGTTGGCCGGCGATGGCTGTCTGGTGCTCCATCCCGGGCCGATCAACCGCGGGGTGGAGATTGCCACCGATATTGCCGACGGGGCGCAGAGCCGCATCCTCGATCAGGTGGAGTATGGCGTGGCGGTGCGCATGGCGGTGCTCACCACACTCTGCGGCGGGGAGGAGAGGGGGTGATGAGGCTGGTGGTCGTTGGCGGGCGGATCGTCGATCCGGCGAGTGGTCGCGACGAGGTGGGCGATCTGTTCATCGAGGATGGCCGCATCGTTGCGCGCCTCTCCGCACCGGCGCAGCGCACCATTGATGCGACCGGGCTGGTGGTCTGCCCCGGCCTGGTCGACATGCATGTCCACCTGCGTGAGCCGGGCGAGGAGTGGAAGGAGGATATCGCATCCGGGTCGCGCGCGGCGGTGGCCGGAGGGGTGACCACCCTCTGCTGCATGCCCAACACCACCCCCCGGATCGACCATGCGGGGGTGGTGCGGCAGGTGATCGAGCGGGCGCGCCAGGTGGGGCTCTGCCGCATCCACCCGATTGCCGCGGTCTCCGTCGGGCTGGAGGGGCGGCGGCTGACCGGGATGCGCGAGTTGGCCCGCGCCGGTGCGGTGGCCTTCTCCGACGATGGGATGCCGATCCGGCATGCCGGGTTGATGCGGCGGGCGCTGGAGTATGCCGCGAGCTTCGGCTATCTGATCATCCAGCACGCCGAGGAGCCCGAGTTGACCGCCGGCGGCTGCGTCAACGAAGGGTGGCTCTCCACCCGGTTGGGAGTGACCGGCATGCCGGCCGAGGGGGAGGCGTGCATGGTGGCGCGCGACATCATGCTCGCCCGACGCAGCGGCGGCCGCTACCACGTCGCCCACATCTCCACCGCCGAGGCGGTGGCGTTGGTGCGGGCGGCGCGTGCCGAGGGGCTGGCGGTCTCGGCCGAGGCGGCGCCGCACCACTTCGCGCTCACCGAGGAGGAGGTGCTGGGCTACAACGCCGATGCCAAGATGAATCCGCCGCTGCGCACCGAGGCCGACCGGCAGGCGGTGGTCGAGGGGTTGCGCGACGGCACCATCGCGGTGATCGCCACCGACCACGCCCCCCACCACGAGGACGACAAGCGCTGCGGGCTGGCCTGCGCCGCCTTCGGCATCGTCGGGCTGGAGACGCTGTTGCCGGTGTCGCTCTCCCTGGTGCGCGAGGGGGTGCTGTCGCTGCCCGATCTGATCGCCACCATGACCATCAATCCGGCGCGGCTGCTCGGGTTGGATGCCGGAACGCTCGCGCCGGGTGCGGCCGCCGATCTCTGCATCTTCGATCCCGATCAGCGGTGGCGGCTCGATCGCGACAAACTCCACTCGAAGAGCCGCAACACCCCGTGGCACGGGCGGACGATGATCGGCCGGGTCCGCTACACCCTGCTGGGGGGGCGGGTGGTCTACCCGTTCGGGGAGATGCGGTGAAGATCGTGCGCAGCGCCACGGCGCCGAGCGCGGCGCTGTGCGGTGGTGCGCTCACCGTGGGCAACTTCGACGGGGTGCACATGGGCCACCGGCAGATCCTGGCCGAGCTGGTCGGGCATGCCCGCGCGGTCGGCGGGCCGGCGATCGTGGTGACCTTCGACCCCCATCCGCGCAAGATCCTCTTTCCTGCCGAGGCGCCGCGGCGGCTGTGCCATCTCCATGAGCGGTTGGCGCTGATCGGTGCGTGTGGTGTCGACGCCGTCTTTCTGCTCCGTTTTACCCGGAAGCTCGCCGCGATGGAGCCCGAGGCGTTCATCGCCATGCTCCATCGCCGCTTCGCCTTTCGCCACTTCCACGCCGGTTACGACTTCGCCTTCGGCCGGCGGCGCTGTGGCCATATCGATGCGCTGCGCGCCATCGGCGAACGGATGGGCTTCACGGTCAGTGCCGCCGACGCCTTCGAGATGCGCGGAGCCATCGTCTCTTCCAGCCGCATCCGTTCGGCGGTGGAGGCGGCCGATCTCGATCTCGCCGCCGAGCTACTCGGGCGCCGTTTCTCGATCAGCGGCCACGTCGGCGTCGGCGACAAGCGGGGGAGGCGGCTCGGCTTTCCCACCGCCAATCTCGATCTGCGCGACCTGGTCCACCCGCCGGCGGGTATCTACGCGGTGCGCGGCTTCAGTGGCGAGGCAAGGTGGGGCGGGGCGGCCTACCTCGGCTACCGCCCGACCTTCGCCGGTCGGACGCTGGTGCTGGAGAGCCACTTCTTCGACGTCAGCCCCGATCTCTATCGGAGGCGGCTCAGGGTGGAGTTCGTCCGCCGGGTGCGGGAGGATCGCGTCTTCCGCGATGGGGCATCGCTGGTCCGGCAGATCGAGCGCGACTGCGCAGCGGCGCGCGCCATCCTCCTGGCCGAGGAGGGGTGATGACTGCGATCCTCAACCGCAAGGCCCGGTTCGAATACCACATCCTGGAGCGGATCGAGGCGGGCATCGTGTTGGTCGGTTCCGAGGTGAAGTCGCTGCGCGCCGGACAGGCCAACCTGAGCGAGGCGCACTGCATCATCCGCAACGGGCAGGCGGAGCTGATCGGCTGCCATATCGCCCCTTACAAGCCGGCCGCGGGCGAACATCCCGACGACCCGGCCCGTTCGCGCCGTCTGCTGCTGCACAAGCGGGAGATCGCGCGGTTGACCGGCAAGCTCAAGGAGAAGGGACTGACCCTGGTGCCGCTCAAGCTCTACTTCAACGAGCGGGGCATCGCCAAGCTGGAGATCGCATTGGCCCGCGGCAAGAAGCTCTACGACAAGCGGCGGGCGATGCGCGAGCGCGACATCCAACGCGATCTGCAGCGCAACTACAAGACGCGGTAACGGGAGGGGGCGGTTGTTCGCCGCCACGCTCCACGAGGTGGAGGGGGAGGAACGGCTGCGGTTCGGATCGGGTGATCTGCTGTGGCTTCCGGTCGGATACGCCCCTGCGTTGCGCCTTCTGGCCGGCTTCGACACCTCGGGTCGCTGGCGGGTGGTGTGGCAGGGGAGGCCCGCCGCCGGGGTGTACTACTGGTTCGACTGCTGGCCCCAGCCCTGGATGGGGGTGACGGTGTTCGAGGAGCTGGCCTTCGGCCATCGGTTGACATCTTCCCGGGCGCGGGAGGCGCTCGACCGTTTGGGGCTGTTGCAGGATGGCGTGACGCTGGATCGCCCGATGTTGGTGCTGGAGCGGTTCGATGCCCTGCGGGTGGCGCTGGCGCGGGCGCTGCTGTGCGACTGCGGGCTGCTGCTGATGGAGCAGCCCGATGCCGGGATCTCCGATGCGCAACGGCGCTGGTTGCGGGGTTGGCTGCGCGATTGGCTGCGGGCGGATCGATCGCGGGCCGTGGCGGTGACCAGCGCGGTGGACGCGTGATGGACGACGGCGGGATGGCCGCGGTTCAGAGCGCCTCCCATTCGAAGCGCGTGATGTTGCCCTCGGAGCTGCGGAAGGAGATGCCGATGAGCCGGCAGGGGCTGCCGGCGTACTTCTGGTGGTATCCGCGCGCCTTGATCTGTGCCAGCGCCGAGGCGCTTCCCGCGAGCCCCTCGACCTTGAACTCGATGAGGTAGACGCGGTCGTCGAAGCGGACGGTGAGGTCGATGCGTCCGTGGTTGGTGGCTGAGCGCCGGGGCGTTCGTGATGAGGGTGATGTCGTGCCGTTCGGCGATTTCGCGGCACTGCGCCACGGCGCAGTCGTCCAGCTCGTTGCGTGATGAACGGATCACCCCGCCGCCGAAGTCGAGGCGGATGATGGGGTGGGTTTGGGACCAGTCGTGGTGGCGTTCGAGGTGGAGCCCGGCGAAGAGCTCGCGCCGTCCGGCGAAGAGCTGGGCG
>RFFX01000032.1 GCA_003696765.1 Zetaproteobacteria bacterium
CCGCCATCCGCGGCCAGAAAGATCACACGACAGCGCTCGATCGCAGCAGAGCAGGGCACAACGTCCACGGACGGACCTTGTGCGATTCGACCATGACCACGAAACCAAACGAAGCCCGACACTGCTTCCAACTACTGGAACAACAGATCGCCGGGCGGATCATCGGCCAGCGCCGGCTGATCAACCGGCTGCTCATCGCCCTGCTCGCCGACGGCCACCTGCTGGTCGAAGGCGCGCCCGGACTGGCCAAGACGCGGGCGATCAAGGTGCTCTCCGACGGCATCGAGGGCAGCTTCCACCGGGTGCAGTTCACCCCCGACCTGCTCCCCTCCGACCTGACCGGCACCGAGGTGTTCCGCCCGCAGGATGGCAGCTTCCACTTCGAGCGCGGGCCGCTGTTCCACAACCTGATCCTGGCCGACGAGATCAACCGCGCGCCGGCCAAGGTGCAGTCGGCACTGCTCGAGGCGATGGCCGAGCGGCAGATCACCGTCGGCAAGCAGAGCCACCCGCTGCCCGACCCGTTCCTGGTGATGGCCACACAGAATCCGATCGAGCAGGAGGGTACCTACGCCCTGCCCGAGGCGCAGCTCGACCGTTTCCTGCTGCAGGTGAAGATCGACTATCCCGACGCGGCGGAGGAGCTGCAGATCCTCCGCCTGACCCGAGGCGAATCGCTGCGCGCGGTCACCGGCAGCGAAGCGGAGCAGGCAGGGCGTCTGCTCACGCCGGCGTTGCTTGGCCAGGCGCGGGCCGAAGTACTCGGCCTGCATATGGCCGAGCCATTAGAGCGCTACATCGTCGCACTGACCGCCGCCACCCGGCGCGGCGAGCTGGCCGCGCAACTGCAGTACGGCGCCAGCCCACGCGCCACACTGGCGCTCGACCGCGCCGCCCGCGCCCACGCCTGGCTGGCCGGGCGCGACTTCGTCTCGCCCGACGATGTACAAATGTTGGCCCACGACGTGTTGCGCCACCGCATCGCGCTCACCTTTGAGCTCGAGGCCGAAGGGGAGAGCACCGACCGATTCATCGACCGGCTGCTGGCCACCGTGCCTGTGCCCTGATCCGCGCCTTGTTCGCGCACCCGACCGCCATCTCGCTGCAACATCTGGTCGCGCTGTCGCGCAAGGCGGAGGGGCTGCATCTGCTCTCCGGCGCGGTACGCGGGCCGCTGGCCGGCGGCCACCTGTCGCGGCTGCGCGGCCGCGGCATGGAGTTCGACGAGGTACGCCGTTACCAGACGGGCGACGATGCCCGCGCCATCGACTGGAAGGTGACCGCGCGCAAGGGGGCGCCCTACATCAAGCTGTTCCGCGAGGAGCGCGAGCGGCCGATCATGCTCTGCATCGACTACCGTCCGGAGATGTTTTTCGCCACCCGCGGCGCCTTCAAATCGGTGCTGGCCACCTCCATTGCCGCGCTTTACGGCTGGGCGGGCGTCGCCCACGGCGACCGGGTCGGCGGGCTGCTCTTCGATGGTCGCACCATCCAGCAACAGCGCCCGAGGCGCGGCCGCCACGGCCTGCTGCGCCTGCTCGGCTGCTGCTGCCGCCACCGGGGATGGCAGCCTGCCGCCGATAGGGGGATGGCGGCCACAACGCCCACCACCCACTCGCTCGCCCCCCTCTTCTCCCGCCTGCGACGGATCACCCCGACCGGCAGCCTGGTGGTGCTGATCAGCGACGGGCGCGGCTTCGACGAGGAGCCATCCGGCCAGCTGGCGGCGCTGGCCCGCCACAGCGCGTTGCTCATGATCCGGGTGACCGACCCGTTGGAGCACGCCCTGCCTGCCGGCGGCCCGTTTCCTGTGCAGAGTGGCGGCGCCACCGTGATGCTCGATGGTCGCGACCGGCAGTGGCGGGCGCGCTACGCGGCGCAGGCGGAGCAGCGCGACCGGGCACTGCGCGATCGCTGCCGCGCGCTCGGCATCCACCTGCGCGAGCTCTCCACCGGCGACGACCCGCTGCGCGTGCTGGCGCAGCCGGCCTGAATCGGTGGCCGCCGCCACCGCGCCGTCGCTGGCCCAGCTGCGCGACATCCATCTGCCGCCACCGGTCTCCTGGTGGCCGCCGGCACCCGGCTGGTGGCTGCTGCTGTCGCTGCTGGTTCTGCTCGCCGGCGCACTGTGGTGGTGGCAGCGGCGGTGCAGCGGTGGCAGCAAGAGGTGGCAACGGGCGGCGGAGGCGCAACTGAAGCGCGAGCTGGATGCACTGGAGGCCGCCTGGCGGGCCGACGGCGATACAGGCGCGCTCTGCCGCGACATCTCGCAGCTGTTGCGCCGCGTGGCGTTGCGGGCCTTCCCCGACGAGGAGGCAGCCGGCCTGCGGGGGAGGGCGTGGCTGGAGTTCCTCGATCGTCGGCAACTGATCGCCCAGCGCTTCACCGACCCGGAGCTCGCCGCGCTGCTCACCACCGGCCCCTATGCCGCCACCCCGCCTGAGGGCGATCCGGAGCGGCTGCTCGCCGCCTGCCGGGCGTGGATGGAGCAGGCGCTACGCCGGGCTGCGGCGGAGCGGAAGCGAGGGTGATCGCCTTTGGCTGGCCCTGGGCCTGGTGGCTTCTGCCGCTGCCGCTGCTGCTCCGCCTGCTGCTGCCGGCGGCCGGGCGCGCCACCGCCGGCGCGATCCGAATCCCCTTCGTCGGCGAGATCCTGCAGGCCAGGGGGGAAGTCCCCGGCACTGCCGGTCTTCCACCGCGCAGCGCACGGTGGCGGCTGGCGGCCATGGTGCTCATCTGGCTGCTTTTGGTGGCGGCAACCGCCCGACCGCAGTGGCTGGGCGATCCCGTCGCCCTGCCGGTCAAGGGGCGCGATCTGATGCTGGCGGTCGATCTCTCCGGCAGCATGCAGACCATGGATTTCACCCTCAACGGACGGCGGGTCGATCGGCTGACCGCCATCAAGGCGATCGCCGGGCAGTTCATCGCCCGCCGCACCGGCGACCGACTCGGCCTGATCCTCTTCGGCGATCAGGCTTACGTCCAGGCGCCGCTCACTTTCGACCGCAAGACAGTGGCGCGGCTGCTGATGGAGAGCGCGATCGGTCTGGCCGGCAAGCGCACCGCCATCGGGGATGCCATCGGGCTGGCGGTCAAGCACATGTCGATCGACCACCACAACCGTGGTCGCGTGCTCATCCTGCTCACCGACGGCGTCAACACCGCCGGCCGCCTCAAGCCACGCGAGGCGGCCGATCTGGCCAAAGCGGCCGGCATTCGCATCTACACCATCGGCATCGGCGCCGATTCCATGGTGCAGCAGGGCATCTTCGGCCCGGTTCGGGTCAACCCCTCGGCCGACCTCGATGAGCGGATGCTGACCGAGATCGCCGAATGGAGCGGCGGCCGCTACTTCCGCGCCCGAGACAGCCGCGAGCTGGAGCAGATCTACCATGAGGTCGACACCATCGAGCCGGTCGCCCGCGAGCGCCAGTTCTTCCGGCCGGTGCAGGAGCTCTACTGCTATCCGCTGGCCGCCGCCTTTCTGCTGACGATCGGCTGGCTGGCCGGGATGGTTGTCGCGGAGATGCGTGGTCGGGGGCGCGCTGCCGCGAACCCACGGCGACATGATGCGCAGTAGGAAGGAAACCCCTTCCCCGGACGGCAGGGGCAGCGGTTCGTTGATCCGCCTCTTCATCGATCAGCCGCTCCGCGAGGGGGCGGAAGTGGCGCCGAGCGCCGGGCAGGAGCACTACCTAAGGCGGGTGATGCGGCAGGAGGATGGCAGCCGGCTGATCCTGTTCGACGGCAGCGGCGGCGAGTACGAAGCCACCCTGCACCGCACCGGGCTGCGGGTGGCAGGCCGCATCGACATCGAGCGGGAGCTGCCCCTGCCGGTGACCGTCATCCAGGGGGCCTGCCGCAGCGAGCGGATCGAATGGATGCTGCAGAAGGCGACCGAACTGGGGGCGGCAGCCTTCACCATCGTCGGCTGCGCCCGCGCCACACTCCAACTGCCGGAGTCACGGCGGGCGCGGCGGCTGAAGCGGTGGCGCCGGATCGTGATCGAGGCGGCCGAACAGAGCGGGCGCACACGCATCCCCACCGTTGCCTGGGCCGATCGCTTCGATACAGTGGCAGCCGCCCTGCCACCGGGCACGCTGCGCTGGCTGCTCCATCCGCGTGGCACCACCCCGTGGGCAGAGGCGCGCGGCGCCCTCGCCCACGCCGACGCGCTGGCCCTGGCCGTCGGCCCGGAGGGCGGATTCACCGACCAGGAGGTCACCCTGCTCGAACGTCACCGCTTCCACCCGCTGTCGTTCGGCCCGCGCACCATGCGCAGCGAGACCGCCGCCCCCGCGCTGCTCGCCGCCGTCCAGGCGCTGCTAGCGTGAGCCATCCGGTCGCCGTGCTGCTGCTGGCCGCGGGCAGCGGCCGACGCATCGGCGGGCCCGTGCCCAAGCAATACCTCGATGTGGCCGGACGGGCGTTGCTCTGCCACACCATCACCAGCCTGCGGCGGGAGCCGCGCATTCGCTGGATCCAACCGGTGATCGCCGAGGGCGACGAGGCGCGTTTCGCCGCCGCCGTCGCCACCCTGCCGCAGGAGGGGCTGCTACCGCCGGTGCATGGCGGTCGGGAGCGGGCCTGCTCGATGGCCGCCGGTCTGAAGGCGCTGCCCGGGGAGGCCGGGCTGGTCGCCGTGCACGACGCCGCCCGCCCCCTGCCGCCGGTCGAGATGCTCTCCGCGCTGTTCGACTGCGCCGCCGCCCACGGCGCCGCCGTCCCCGGCCTGCCGGTGACCGACACCATCAAGCTGATCGATGACACCGGCGTGGTGGTGCAGACCCCGCCGCGCGCACGCCTCCGGGCGGTGCAGACGCCGCAGGTGGCGCGGCGCGACTGGCTTGCGGCGGCGATCGCGCAAGCCGGCGACGCGCTGGCCGGGTTCACCGACGACGCCGCCCTGCTCGAGGCGGCGGGGTATCCGGTGCGCATCACCCCCGGCGCACCGGAGAACCGCAAGATCACCACCGCCGAGGATCTCCGCTGGCTGAA
The DNA here is from genome assembly GCA_003696765.1 of Zetaproteobacteria bacterium. NCBI lineage: Bacteria > Pseudomonadati > Pseudomonadota > Candidatius Mariprofundia > Zetaproteobacteria bacterium. The sequence goes on from RFFX01000032.1 coordinate 4,999, forward strand.
GGAGCAGCTCGGTGGGGCGTGAGCGGAGCGGTGGCGTGGTGCTGCTCACCGGCGCCTCCGGCGGCTTCGGCCGCATCTTCGCCCGTCGGCTGGAGCAGGCCGGCCACAACCTCGTTCTGAGCGGTCGCGACCACGAGCGGCTTGCGGCGTGCCGGCAGCAGCTCGATCGGCCGCAGGCGCACCGCATCGTCGCCGCCGATTTGAGCACACAGGAGGGCATCGATGCCCTACTCGATGCGACAACATCGTCGGAAGCGCCTGTCTGTGGGCTGGTCAACAACGCCGGCTTCGGCCTGTGGGGCCCCTTCGAGAGGCGCACGAGCTGCGACCACCGGGCGCTGATCGCCACCGACCTGATCGCACCGATGGCGTTGACCCATGCCCTGCTGCCGCAACTGCGTCGCCAGCACGGCTTCATCATCAATGTCTCCTCGCTGGCCGGGGAGTCGCCCCTGCCGTGGATGGGCAGCTACTCGGCGGCCAAGGCGGGGCTGACCTCCTGGAGCGAGGCGTTGCGCGCGGAGCTGGCCGGGGCGGTGCGGGTGGTGACGCTGGCACCCGGCCCGTCGCCGACCGGCTTCCGCTCCGTCTCCGGCATGCCCGACAGGCTCGGCGGGCGGCTGCGCACTCCGCCGGAGCGGGTGGTCGATGCGGCGCTGGCCACGCTGGCCCGCGGCGGCGGTTTCTCTGTTCCCGGGTGGCGCCACCGGCTGCTCTGGTTGCTGCAGAAGAGCACGCCGCGCCCGCTCTCCTGCGCCGTCATGCGCCGCTACCTCGCCCCGTGACCTCTTCGCCCGCGCAGCAAGGCGGCTGGCGCGTGCGCGTCTCGCGACGGGCCAAGCAGATGTCGTTGCGCATCCTCCCCCCCGACGGGCGCGTGGAGGTGGTGCTGCCCCGCGGATGGAGCAGCGAAGGGCTCGATGAAGTGCTCCTGCGCCACGCCGACTGGATCGCCGCCCGACAGCGGGAGGTCCGGCTGCGCCATCGGGATGAGCTGGCACCCAAGCTCCCCCGGCGGCTCCACTTCCCCGCCGTCGGATTCGATGCACAGGTCGAATACGACGACCGCCCCGATGCGACCCGCTTCCGGATCCACCAGGAGGAGGGGAGGGTGGTCCTGACCGGCCCCTGCGCCGATGCGCGGGGGGCCTCCCTGGCGCTGCAGGACTTCCTCAAACAGCAGGGAAGAGCGCTTCTGCCACCCTACGCCGTGGCCCTGGCCGAACGGCACGGGCTGATCCCCGGCCGGATCGGTGTCCGGCTGCAGCGCAGCCGCTGGGGGAGCTGCTCCTGCCAGGGCAACATCTCGCTCAACGCCCGTCTGCTGCTGCTGCCGCGCGCGCTGCTCGACTTCGTGATCTGCCACGAGCTGGCCCACCTGCGCTTCTGCGGCCACGGTCCCGACTTCCGGGCGCTGCTGGAGCGGATGCAGCCGCAGCGGGCCGAACTGCAGCGCCAACTACGCGCGGCGGAACGAACCCTCCCCGCCTGGGTGCGGGCGCGAAAAGATCAAAATTGACGACTTCGCAAGAAGTCGTCATCCGCGGCCGGGACGGCCGCGCAAATCCGAAGCTTGCAGATGCAAGCGAAGGGTTTGTAAGGCAATCGAAGACCGCGCTCTTCGATTGCCGTCGAGCAAAAAGCCCACGGACGGGCTTTTTGCGATCTAATCGGAATTGACCCCGCAGCACTACTGCGAACAGCGAACCCGCGGCGCCGGCTCCTCCTTCTTCTACGCCTTCCTCTTCCTGCCTCCTGAGCAGCGCCGCGCCATGATGGCGCTCTACGCCTTCTGCCGCGAGGTCGATGACATCGCCGACGAGATCCGCGACCGGGAGGTCGCCCGCCGCAAGCTCGGCTTCTGGCAGCAGGAGATCGCGCGGTTGTTCGACGATCATGACGCGCCGACCCATCCGGTCGGGCGGGAGCTGGCCTGGGTCCGCGGCCGCTTTCCTATCGAGCGCACCCCGTTCGACGAGATGATCGCCGGCATGTTGTGGGACATCGAGGGGCGGCCGATCGCCGACGATGCGGAACTGCGCCGCTACTGCCACTATGTCGCCGGCACCGTCGGGCTGTTGACCATCGCCATCTTCGGCTGCAGCCATCCGCTAAGCCGCGCCTTCGCCGAACGGCTCGGACTGGCGCTGCAGCTGACCAACATCCTGCGCGATGTGGCCGAGGATGCGGCCAACGGCCGGATCTACCTGCCGCAGCAGGCGCGCATTCGCCATCGGGTGGCCGATCAGGACCTGATCGAAGGCAACATGCACGAAGGGGTGCGCCGGCTGCTCGCCGACTATCGGGCGCAGGCGGGGGAGGCCTATCGTGCAGCGCTGGCCTGCCTGCCGGCGGAGGAGCGGGAGGCGCTGCGCGCTTCGCTGATCATGGCCTCGCTCTACTACCACCACCTGCTCCGGCTGCAGCGGGTCGACGGCGACGTCTGGCGGCGGCCGGTGACCATCTCGCCGCTGGGCAAGATCTGGATCGCCTGGCGCATGGCCCGGCGGGAGGCGCGCGCGGCGAAGCGGGGGGCACCGGTGCGGTTGACCCGGGGCCGATGAGCGCAGGAAGAGAGGCCCCGGTTGCGATCGTCGGCGGTGGCCTGGCCGGGCTGGCCGCGGCGATCATCCTGGGCGAGCACGGCATCCCCTGTACCATCTTCGAGGCGGCGCCGCAACCGGGCGGACGGAGCGGCTCGTGGTGGAGCCGGGCCGATCGCTGCTGGATCGACCACGGCCCCCATCTGCTGCTCGGCTGCTACCACCATCTGCTCGGCCTGCTGGCCCGCGCCGGCGGAAGCGGCAACATCCGCTGGCAGGAGTCGCTCATCCTGCCGCTCTGGTCGGCCGATCGCGGCCTGTTCACACTGCGTCCGGGCCGACTCCTACCGCTGGCGCTCGCCCTGCCGTGGGCGGTCTCCCGGCTGCCCGGCCACGGTCCGGGCGAGATCGGCGCGCTGATCCGCCTGCTGCGTCAGCCGCCGGAACGGCGCATCTCCGTGGCCCGGTGGGTCGAGCGGTTGCGGCTGCCCAAACCACCGATGCGCGACCTGATCACACCGCTCTGCCTGGGCAGCATGAACGAGGCGCCGACGCGCGCCAACGCGGCCAGCTTCCATGCGGTGCTGCGCCAGGCCTTCTCCAGCCAGCGCAACGCCCGCATCGGCTGGTTCCGCCATCCGCTGCGCGAGGGGCTGATCGAACCGCTGTGCGCCCACGCCCGCCGGCTTGGCGTCACCATCCGCTGCAACAGCGTGATCGACGCCATCGATTGCTCGCGGCTGTCCAGCCGCGGCAGGCGGTTCGGTCCGTTCCGCCGCATCGTGCTGGCGTTGCCGCCGGCGGCGCGCAACCGGCTGCTCGGCATCCGCCGGCCGGTCGCCGCCCGGGCCATCGCCAACCACCACTTCTGGTTCGACCACCCCCTCGCCCTGCCCCACCCCCGCTTCGTCGGCGGCATCGGCACCAAGGGAGAGTGGTTTTTTGATATTGACGCCATGCTGGAACGCCCTCCCTCGCAACTGCACCACTGCTGCGTGGTGATCAGCGACGCTCCCACCGACCGGGCCGTCGATGGGAAGCGGTTGCTCGACGAACTGGCTGCAATCACCGGGCACGGGAAGCTGCGCCCGGTGCGCAGCCGAACCATAGTGGTGCGCCGCGCCACCCATCCGGTGGGCCCCTGGCCCGAAGCCGACCTGCCAGACGGGGTGATCGATGCCGCCGAGCAACCCCGCCCGGGGTCGATTCCGGCGACCATGGAGCTGGCCGCGGCCCGCGGCACGGCTGCCGCCAACCAGGTGCTGGAGCGGTGGTGAGGCAAGGAAATGCAACCAGTTATTCACCGCCGCCATCCCGCCCCGATCCTGCTTGCGCAACTTAGCGGATGAAGCGAAAACAAACATGAATAAGGCGGTATAACGTATTGATATAAATCATAAGTTCTCGATGATCAAAATATGATCATCACCGTGTCACATGGCAAACCCGCTGATTTCCCCCCTCTCTCCCCCTTCCTCCTCCACAGAGTTATCCACAGGCTTCTTCTCCACGCGGCTAACGCCTTGTTTTCCCGCCAGTCGGCACCGCCGCCCCTCTCCGGCGGGCCGGTTTCCCGGATGGCAACGCCTCCGCTTTGCGCTATAGTGCGCCGCCGTTTTCGGCAGGCTCCCTCCGCCGGAAGATGGATCGCGCCCCGTCCACCGACACCTCCCGATGGGATCGGACGGGTGGCTTCCATTCCGAAGATTTCGATGATCTAGACCGCAAAACGCCCGTTCGGGGCCTTTTGCGCGACGGCGGTCGATGCACGGATTCGGTCGCCCGACCAATCCGTCGCTCGCCGGGCAAGTTCCGGATGTGTGCGGCAGGAGCAGGCCGCGGCGCCGGCTTCCTCGCAACGTCGTCGAGCAGTTTCTGGAGAGACAGCGCATGAACCATTCCGCAACCCGGATCCGGCGCTCCGCCGGGGAAGGTCTCTACGATCCCCGCTTCGAACACGACTCCTGCGGCGTCGGCTTCGTCGCCCAGATCAAGAACCGGCAGAGCCACGCCATCGTCGAACAGGGGCTGGAGATCCTGCTGCGGCTGACCCATCGCGGTGCGGTCGGCGCCGATCCCCGCGAAGGCGATGGCGCGGGCATCCTGCTGCAGCTCTCCGACAATTTCTTCCGCCCCGCCGCCGAGGAGGCGGGGATCCGGCTGCCCGACCACGGTGAATATGGCGTGGCCATGTGCTTCCTGCCGCGGGACGACGACCACCGTCGGCAGTGCGAGGCGATCCTGGAGCAGACCGTGCGGGAAGAGGGGCAGCGGCTGCTCGGATGGCGTGACGTGCCCGTCGACCCCGATGCGGCCGACCTGCCGCAGAGCGTGCTCGACTGCCGGCCGGTGATCCGGCAGTGCTTCGTCGCCATGGGCGAGGGATGCGGCGATCAGGAGCGGTTCGAGCGCAAGCTCTTCGTCATCCGCAAGGTGACCCAGCACCGCGTCGCCGACCGCGCATTCGACGACCCGGCCCGCTTCTACATCGCCTCCTTCTCTTCACGCACCATCGTCTACAAGGGGATGTTCCTCTCCCATCAGCTCTCCGCCTTCTACCCC
>RFFX01000033.1 GCA_003696765.1 Zetaproteobacteria bacterium
CATCGCTCCCCGGATCTGCAGCGGCAGCATCACATTCTCCAGCGCGGTCAGTTCGGGGATCAGGTGGTGCGCCTGGTAGACGAAGCCCAGCATGCGGTTGCGGAAGCGCGCCTGCTCCGACGGGGAGAGGGCGAAGAGGGCGGTCCCTTCGAGGAAGGCCTCCCCCGCGTCGGGGGGTTCCAGCGTGCCGAGCACCTGCAGCAGCGTGCTCTTGCCGGAGCCGGACTCGCCGACCACCGCAACGAACTCCCCACCCGCCACCCGACAGGAGAGGCCGCGCAGCACCTCCAGCCGACCCTGCGGGGTGGGGAACCCCTTGCGCAGCCCCTCTACCCGCAGCATGGCGACGCTGCATGCGGGGTGACCGCCACCCGCTGCCGGGGCGGGACGGTTCGGAAGGGTGGGATGGCGCGACGCCGCCTCAGGAGGCGGTCACCTTCCGGATGGTGCTTCGGACCCGCTCCCGCTGGTAGGCCTCCACCGTCTGCAGCACCTGGGGGAACCGGTCGATGATGGCCCGGAAATCCTCCCGGGTCAGCTCCATCAGCTCCACCTCGCCGCGGGCGGTCACCGTGGCGGTGCGGGGCTTGTCGTTGAGCAGGGCCACCTCACCGAAGAAGGCCCCCTCGCGCAGTTCGCCCAGGTCGATCACCCTGCCGGGTCGGCGGAAATCCTCGGTGGTGACCGAGACCACGCCGGAGCGGATGAGGAAGCAGGAGTCCCCCTTCTCTCCCTGCCGCACCACGCACGCACCGTCGTGGAAGGTGCGTCGGCGGAAGTGTTCGGTCAACGCCGTGCAGGCCTCGGCCGGGATCCCGCGGAAGAGGTCGGAGGTGGCCAGCACCCGTTCCAGCACCCGTTGGCGGTAGAAGCGCTCCACCGTCTCCTGGATGGAGGGGTGGCGTTCGCACCACTGGTCGAAGGTGGCGCGGTCGATCTCCAGCACCACGGTGTGCCCCTCGGCGATGGCGTCGTCCTGATAGGCGGTGCGCGCCATGAAGGCGTGTTCACCGAAGAAGTCCCCCGCCTCCAGCCGCCGCACCACCTTCCTTGCACCGGCGGCGTCCACCGTCTCCAGCCGGACGGAGCCGCTGCCGATGAGGAAGAGGAAGTCGCCCGCCTCACCGGCGCGCACGATCGCCTCGCCGTCGTCGGCCATGCGGGGGTGGAGGTAGCCGATGAAGGCCTGCAGTTCTTCCCCGGAGAGGCCGGAGATCAGCGGCGTCTCCTTGAACGCCACCGTGGCGCGCCGCGCATCCGTATCACCGCTCCACTCCTCGCCCCGCTCGCGCGACAGCTCCCGCAATCGCTCGCTCGCCCGACGGTTCTCCGGATCGAGGCGGAGCACGATCTTGCTGATGGCGATCGCCTGTACCACGAACCCCTCATTGGCGTAGCGGCCGGCGATGGCGTTGTACTCCCGCACCGCGCCGTCGACGTCGCCGCACTTCTCCATCAACTCGGCCATCTTGCACCAGGCGCGCATGTCGTCGGGGGCCTGCTCGTGGATCTCGCGGAAGAGCTGCAGCGCCCCTTCGTGGTCCCGGGCGAGCAGCGCCTTGCGGGCATCCGCCTTCAGTTCGGAGAGAGTGGCCATAACTCAGCGTACAGAAAGCCCTTCCATGGTCTTTCCGCTTGATGGGGAGCAACGCGCGGGCGCGACCATGGAAGGTCGCGCAAATCCGGAGGTCGCAGACGCAACCGACGGATTTGTAAGGGGGTCGAAGACCGCGCTCTTCGATCCCCGTCGAACAAAAAGTCCATGGACGGACTGTTTGCGATTCGATCATTCATAACGTAACACATCCGCCGGCGGGATCGCCGCGGCCCGCCAGGCCGGATAGAGGGTGGCCGCCATGCCGAGCAGCAGGCTGGAGAGGACCACCAGGGCGATGGAGGTGGGGTCGATCGCCGAGGGGAGATGGTCGATATAGTAGACGTCCCCGGAGATGAATGTCACCCCCAGCACCCGCTCCAGCCAGGCGAGCAGCCCCTCCAGCCGCCAGGCGAGCAGCGTGCCGAGCACCGCACCGATGGCGGTGCCCAGTCCGCAGAGGGTGGTGCCCATGAGGAAGAAGATGCGCATCACCATCCCCCTCCCGGCGCCGATGGTGCGCAGCACCGCCACCTCCTTGCGCCGCTGCATCACCACCATGACCAGCGACATCACCATGTTGAAGACGGCGACCAGTACGATGAGCGACAGGATCACCCCCATGGTGATCCGCTCCGTCCTCAGCGCCTTGAAGAAGGAGCGGTGGCGCTCCATCCAGCTCTCCACCCAGGCGTCGGGCAGGTGTGCCCGCAACCGCGCGGCCACCGTCGCCGCCCGGTCGCGGTCGTGCAGGCGCACCTCCACCCCGGTGACCCGATCCCCCAGCCGTTCGAGCCGCTGCGCCGAATCGAGCGAGGTGAGCGCCAGCCCGATGTCGTATTCGTAGAAGCCGGAGTCGAAGATGCCGACCAGGTGGAAGAGGCGCATGCGCGGCCGCATGCCCGCGGGGGAGACCCCTCCGACCGGGGTGAGCAGGCGGACGGCGTCGCCGACCCGTGCGCCCAGCTTGCGCGCCAGATCCTTGCCCAGCACCAGCTCGAACGGCGCGTCGCCGAGGAAGCGGCCCCGCACGATATGGCGACGCAGCTCCTCCTCGTGCTCCGGCACCACCCCCTTGAGGATGGCCCCGGCGCTGACCGGACCCATGGTGATCAGCACCTGGCCGCTGACGTAGGGGGCGACCATGCGCACCTGCGGTTCGGCGCGGATGACCGGCAGCCAGCTGTGCCATTCCGCAGTGGAGGTGCCGCCTCCCTGCAGGTCGATATGGGCGGAGAAGCCGAGGATCCGCTCCTTCAGCTCCTTGTCGAAGCCGTACATCACCGACAACACCACGATCAGCGCCATCACGCCGATGGCCATGCCGATGGAGGAGCTCCAGCCGATGAGCGAGACCAGCCGTTCGTCGGAGCGGGCGCGCAGATAGCGCCGCGCCAGCATCCATTCGCAGCCTAGCGTTGCGGGCAGGAGCGATCGCCCGGCCTGCCGCCGCCTCTGTTCCTCTGCCCTGCGGATCGTTGCGCCCCCCTGCCGTTCCATGATTCAGACCGCAAGCGCTCCTGTTGCGCGGCATGCCGACATCGCGAGGATGGTTTCCTGCGGAATCATCGACATCCCCTCCGACGGGTCGATGGAGCCTATCCGGCGAGTGGGGGGAATCCAGCCGACAGCGCCGCCACCATCCCGGCGAGGAGTCCCGCCGCCAGGTCGTCGGCCATGATCGCCCACCAGTCGGGTCCGAGGTGCTCGATGGGCTGGATCGGCCACGGTTTGAGGATATCGAAGAGGCGGAAGGCGGAAAAGGCGGTCAGCAGCAGCGGCAGGGAGGGAGGGCCTCCGAAGGCGGGCAGGGCGAGGGCGAGCCACTGACCGGCCCATTCGTCGATGACGATCCAGCCGGGGTCTTCTTCTCCCTCCTCCGCAGGCAGCACCCGGGCGCAGACCAGGCAGCCGAGTGCGGTGATCAGCGCCGCGGCGGCGAGCAGCCCTGCGCCGCCGACCGTCTGCCACAGCCACCAGCCGGGCAGCAGCGCCGCCGCCGATCCCCAGGTGCCCGGCGCGCGCGGCATCCGGCCGCTGCCCAGGCCGGCGGCGATCCAGCGGGCCAGCGGGCGCCGGTCAGGCGAAGTGGTCAAAGCCGCAGCTCGAAGGGGGGGGCAGCGGGCGGCCATGGCGCAGCAGCGTCACCCCACGCCCCTCGGTCACCTCGCCGATCCGCACCCCGCCCAACGCCCGCAGCGCCCGATCGAGCGCGGGTGGGGCGGTACAGAGCAGGGCGTAGTCCTCGCCGCCGCCGGCCGCCAGGGCCAGCGCCTCATCGGGGAAGCGCGCGGTGAGCGCATCCAGCTGCGGCAACGCCTCGACGGTGATGGACAGGCCCACCCCGCTCGCCTCGGCGA
>RFFX01000034.1 GCA_003696765.1 Zetaproteobacteria bacterium
CTCTCTCTTTGCCTGCATGGTGGTCGTCGGCAGGGGGGAACCCTGCCCGGGCCTTTGTTGCGCGCAACGCCGCACTTCGTTGCTCCTGATTCCGCCGGGGGGCCGGTGTGTGGAGGGGCGTTGCGCGGGTGGGGTTCCGTCGGCCCGGATCGCGCAGTGCTCAGGAGAGGCGGAGCAACCCCTTCATCACCATGTCGGTGTAGCTGACGATACCGATGATCTCGCCCTCCCGGTCGACCACCGGCGCCCGGGAGAGGCCGAAGTGGTGGAACAGGGCGCTGGCGTGGCGGATATCCATGTCGGGGTGGACGGTGATCGCCGGCTTGGTCATCACCTCGTAGACCGAGACGCGGTCGGGTGAGCGGTCCTGGGCCAGCACCTTGCTGGCGATGTCGGCGATGACCACGATGCCGTATTCGTCGTTGGCGTGGCGCTTGTTGACGATCAGGCACTTGGTTTCGACATGCCGCATCATCTCCAGTGCCTGACGCACCGTGGCCACACCCTCCACCAGGTCGTACTTCAGTTTCATCACATCGCGTACCGCAATGCCGGAGACATTAGTCTGGGTCATGGCTGCGTCAACCTCCCTTCCGCGTCGACGGGGTATTGCGTGGCCGTCACAACTTCTCCTCCACCTCGTCGAGCAGGATCTCGATCTGCGACTTGAGTCCGATGCTGTCTTCGAGATCGAGCTGTACCGCCATGCCGCTGCCCGGGTTGTTGTCAAAATCGGCCACCTCGGCGATCCGTTCGAGGATCTTGCGGCTTAGATGCTGCTCGACGACGAACATCAGCACGTCGCGCTGCGCATCGACCGCCAGGCCGAAGAAGCTCTTTTTGCGTGACAGCCCCTCGCCGCGCACGTTGTTGACCACGGTCGCCCCGGTCGCCCCCGCCGCGCGCGCGGCGGCCATGATCTCGTCGGTACGCCGTTCGTCGACGAAGGCGATGATCAGTTTGAAGTGCATGGATGATCGAATCGCAAAAAGTCCCTCCATGGACTTTTTGCTCGACGGGGATCGAAGAGCGGGGCTTGCCTCGTGGCGGTGGTGTCGACCTCGCGCAGGGTCGGCATGGCTCTAGCCTCCGGCTCGGGCCGAGGCGATCGCCGCCATGTTGACGATGTCGTCGATCGAGGCCCCGGTCTGGAGCACATGGGCCTGACAGGGAAGCCCGATCAGGATCGGACCGATGGCCGTACCCCCGCCAAGCTCGCGCAGCAGCTTGTAGCAGATGTTGCCCGCCTGCATGGTGGGAAAGATCAAAACATTGGCCGCCTCCTTGAGGCGGCAGAAGGGGTAGGCCTCCTGGATGGCCGCATTGACCGCCGTATCGGCCTGCATCTCGCCGTCGACCACCAGATCCGGGGCCTCTTTCTGCAGGATGCGCACCGCCTCGGCGACGCGCGCGGCCTCCGGGTGGTCGCTGCTGCCGAAGTTGGAGAAGGAGAGCATCGCCACCCGTGGCTCGCACCCCAGGCGGGCGGCGGTGTCCGCCGCCAGCCGGGCCAGTTCGGCCAGCTGTTCGGCGCTCATCGTGACGTTGACCGTGCAGTCGGCCATGAAGAAGGCGCCGCGCTCCATGATCAGCACATACATGCCGAAGACGCGGTGCTGCCGGCCGGAGGTGACATCGTGCGCCAGCACCTTGAGCAGCGGCCGCAGTGCGTTGGGGTAGTGGGCGGTGCGGCCGGTGAGCAGGCCGTCGGCGAAGCCCTGCCGCACCAGCATGGCGGCGAAGATGTTGGCGTCGGAGGCGAGCAGATGGCGGGCGTCGTGGCGTAGCACACCGTGGCGCTTGCGGTCGAAGTAGTAGGCGTCGGCCAGGCTGTCGAACCGGGCGTCTTCCACCGTCGGGTCGATCCGGTCGACGTCATCGAGCGCGATCTCGCCCTCGCGGGCGATCGTATCGATCACCCTCCGGCGGCCGATGAGCAGCGGGCGGGCGATGCCCATCTCGGCGATCAGCGAGGCTGCGCGCACCACCGTCTCGTCCTCGCCCTCGGCCAGCACCAGCCGGATCGGCCGGTTGCGCGCCTTGTCCATCACCCAGCGCATGAAGTGGCGTGAGCGGTCGATGCGCGAGGCGAGCTCGTGGCGGTACTCCACCTCGTCCCGCAGCGGCTTGCGCGCCACGCCGCTCTCGGTCGCCGCCCGGGCCACCGCCGCCGGCACCACTTCGATCAGCCGTGGGTCGAACGGCTTGGGCAGGATGTACTCCGGGCCGAAGCGCAGGCTCTGCAGGCCGTAGGCCTTGAGCACCGAGGAGGGGACCTCCTCGCGGGCCAGCCCGGCCAGCGCGTGGACGGCGGCGATCTTCATCTCCTCGTTGAAGGTGGTGGCGCGCACATCGAGGGCACCGCGGAAGAGGAACGGGAAGCCGAGTACATTGTTGACCTGGTTGGGGTGGTCGGAGCGGCCGGTGGCCATGATCAGGTCCCGGCGGGTGCGCATGGCCACGTCGTAGGGGATCTCGGGTTCGGGGTTGGCCATGGCGAAGACGATCGGCCGCGGCGCCATTGAGGCCAGCATCTCCGGTGTGACCACGTTGCCCGAGGAGAGGCCGATGAAGACATCGGCGCCGGCCATCGCCTCGGCCAGCGTCCGCTCCGGCCGCTCGGTGGCGAACCAGGCCTTGTGCGGCGGCAGCTCTTCATCACGTTCCTTGTGGATCACCCCCTTGCGGTCGAGGAAGAGGATCTGTTCCCGCTTCGCCCCGAGCTCCTCGATCAGACGCATGCAGGCGAAGCCGGCCGCCCCCGCGCCGAGGCAGACGATGCGCACATCGCCGATCTCCTTCTCCTGCAGGATCAGGGCGTTGATGAGGCCGGCGGCCATGATCACCGCCGTGCCGTGCTGGTCGTCGTGCAACACCGGGATGTTGACCCGCTTCTTCAGTTCCTCCTCGATGATGAAGCACTCCGGTGCCTTGATGTCCTCGAGGTTGATGCCACCGAAGGTCGGCTCCAGCCGGGCGACGGTCTCCACCAGCGCCATTGGATCACGCTCGTTCAGCTCCAGGTCGAACACATCGACATCGGCGAAGCGCTTGAAGAGCACCCCCTTGCCCTCCATCACCGGCTTGCCGGCCAAGGGGCCGATATCGCCCAGCCCCAGCACCGCCGTGCCGTTGGTCACTACGGCGACCAGGTTGGCGCGGGCGGTGTAGTCGTCGGCCAGGTCGGGATCGGCCGCGATCGCCCGGCAGGGCTCGGCCACCCCTGGGGTGTAGGCCAGCGCTAGGTCGCGCTGGGTGACGCAGGGGACCGACGGCTCGACGCAGATCTTGCCCGGTCGCGGCAGTCGGTGGTAGTCGAGAGCCTCTTGTCTGCTGTTCATCGTCACACCGCCAAACCCCCCTCCATGGAGGTTTGTCGTACTGGGGGAATCGGGCGCATGGCTCCGGCAGTTCCTGCGGAGCACGGATCCGGCGGTCGTCCGTGCCCCGGCGACGCCTTCGTCCGGAGCGGCGGGTGGCGTGGAGGATAGACGGGATGCGGCGGTGGGCAAGGCTCTCCCCTTCCCGTGGGAGGGGGGATGGCGGGGCGGGAAGGAAGGTCGCTTCCGACGCGGGCTGCCCGATACGGCGCAGCCGCCGCGACGCGGCGGTGAGGAATCTGGTGGAGGCGGCGTCCATCCAACAACAAGAAGAAATGCCAATGGTTTCAACTTAGTACTCGACAGGCGATTTTTCCGTTACCGGCTTTCGTTACCGTCATATTTCTTCGTCACCTTGGCCTTTTTCCGCCGCTCCGCCCAGCGGCGCCAGCCTTCGCGCATGGCGGCGAGGGTTCGCGCCTTGCCCTCCGGCGTCTTCGGGCCAGTGCTCTTGCCCCCATGTTGGGGGCATCGGCCGTTCGGCATCGCCCAGCGGCGGCAGGGTTGGCCGGTGCGCCTCGACTTCGCGCCGCAGCGCTCGCGCCTCGGCAGGCGCGCCACCTTGGCTTGCAGCCGGCGCAGGCGCTCGGCCTCCACCACGTCATCAATCTCCGGCATACGCGGGGCCAGGGCCAGCAGCTCGGCCGCCGTCAGCTTCTCGGCCAGCCGCATAAGCTCTTGCTTGTCGCGGGCGTTCACCTTGTTTGTCCCGCTGCGCCTACGCCGGAAACGCGGTGCGAATTACCCGCCCACCAAAAGCCCAGGAAGGACCCGCAGCCGTTCACTCGATCCACTCCACATCCTCCACAGGCTCGGGCGTTTCTTTCCGATTCGCACGCACCTGGCGGAGCTCATCCAGCCGGGCGCGATAGGCTCGCCTCGCTTGCTCCCGATCCTTCGCCGGAAGCCGGGCGGCATCGCCGGCGACGGCTTGCAGGGCCTCCTCGGTTTCCGCCTCTTCGATGCGCGCCAGCA
>RFFX01000035.1 GCA_003696765.1 Zetaproteobacteria bacterium
GCCCCCTCCCCGAAGCGGCGCACCACCACACCCCGGGCGGCCAACTCCCCGGCCAGGGCGTCGAACCGCTCCTCCCGCGGCAGCAGCGCGTAATCCCCCTCCCGCTGGCACCGAAACAGCCGCTGCTTGGCCTCGAGGTAGGCCTCGGCCGAGCCGTGGTGGTCGAGATGATCCTCCTGCAGGTTGAGCAGCGCGGCCCAATCGACGTGCAGCGGCCGGCTGCGCTGCAACTGAAAGCTGGAGAGCTCAAGCACCACCCGTGGCGAGAGGTGGCGTTCACTGAGCAGATCGAGCATCGGCTGGCCGATGTTGCCGGCCACCTCGACCCCGCCGTCGAGCGTCTCGAGCAGCACGCCGAGCAGATGGCTGACCGTGGTCTTGCCGTTGGTGCCGGTCACCGCCAGCAGCCTGCCCCGGTACTGCTCGCCGAAGAGATCGAGATCGCTGAGCAGCTCCGGACGGCCACTCGCCTCATGCCGCGCGCGCAACTCCTGCAGCACCGGATGGTCCCAGGCGATCCCCGGACTGAGCAGCACGCGATCGAACCCAGCCAGCAGATCGGCATCGAACGGGCCGATGGTGACATCGGCGGTCATCCCCGCCCCGCCCCGCTCGTCGAAACCACGACAGTCGATCCCCTGCGCCCGCAGGTGGCGGGCCATCGACTGGCCGGTGACCCCCATGCCCAGAATCGCGCAGCGCATCGTCATCGGATCTTCAGCGTGGAGAGCGCAAAGAGCGCCAGCAGGATGGCGATGATCCAGAAGCGGACGATCACCTTGGGTTCCGGCCACCCCTTGAGCTCGAAGTGGTGGTGGATCGGCGCCATGCGGAAGACCCGCCGGCCGGTCAGCTTGAAGGAGGCCACCTGCACCATGACGCTGATCGCCTCGAGCACGAACAGCCCGCCGGCGATGGCCAGCAGCAGCTGCTGGTGGGCGGCGCAGGCGACAAAGCCGAGCGCCGCCCCCAGCGCCAGCGCGCCGACATCGCCCATGAACACCTGCGCCGGATAGGTGTTGAACCAGAGAAAGCCGAGACAGGCGCCGACCATGGCGCCGCAGAAGATGGTCAACTCACCCACTCCGGCGACATGGGGGATGAGCAGGTAGTCGGCGAAGCGGGCGTGGCCGGTGAGATAGACCACCACGGCCAGCGCCGTCGCCACCATGAAGGTGGGCGCCACCGCCAGACCATCGAGCCCGTCGGTCAGATTGACCGCGTTGGAGGCGCCGACAAGCACCAGCACGACGAAGGGGAGATACCACCAGCCGATGTTCCACGGCTGCTTGACGAAGGGGATCACCACCAGCGGCTCGCTCATCGCCGTCAGGATCAGCCCGACCACCAGCGCGATAACCAGCTGCGCCCCCATCTTCTGCCGGGCGGAGATCCCCTCGGGGCTGTGCAGCACCACCTTGCGGTAGTCGTCGTAGAGGCCGATGGCACCGAAGCCGACCAGCACCAGCAGCGCCAGCCAGACGAAGCCGTTGGTCAGGTCGGCCCACAACAGGGTGGAGAGGAGCACCGCCACGATGATCAGCAGCCCCCCCATGGTCGGCGTCCCCTGCTTGGCGTGGTGGGTGGCCGGACCATCGCTGCGGATCGGCTGCTGCTGGCTGGCGCTCAGCCAGCGGATGAAGCGGGGGGCGGCCAGCCAGCAGAGCACCAGCGCGGTGATCAAGGCGTAGATGGTGCGGAAGGTGATGTAGTGGAACAGGTTGAACCACGCCACCCGGTCGGCCAGCGGATAGAGCAGGTTATAGAGCATCCGCCCCCTCCGGAGCCAGCAGCGGCAGCAGCCGCTCCAGCCGGTTGCAGCGGCTCCCCTTGAGCAGCACGCTGTCGTCAGGGCCAAGCCCGCGAGCCATCTGCCCGACCGCATCGGCCAGATCGGCGAAGGCGGCGAACCACTCCGCCTGCGGCCAGCGCCCGGCCAGCGGCGCCATCTCCGCGCCGAAGAGCAGCACCCGGTCGATGCCGGCCAGCGGCAGGGCGGCGTGGGCGGCCGCAGAGTCATCCCCCAGCTCGGCCATCTCCCCCAGCACCGCGATCCTGCGGCCGGGCAGCGCCGCCAGCAGCGCCAGCGCCGCCGCCATCGAGGCGGGATTGGCGTTGTAGCTGTCGTCGATGATGCGCGCGCCGCCGAGGCCGCGCATCGCCCGCAACCGCCCCGCCGGCGGCCGCCACCCCTCCAGCCGCCGGGCGATCCGCTCCAGGGTCAACTCCGGCCGCAGCCGCCGGGCCACGGTGGCGGCCAACGCCATATTCTCCGCCAGGGCGGTGGAGGGGAGCGGCAGATCGAGCGCCGCCTGCCCATCGCCCTGGCACAGCAGCAGCCGGCCGCCGCGCAATACCGCCTGCACCGCCGAGACATCCTCCGCCTGCAGCATCGCCCCCTCGGTCCGCACGCCGGCGTGATCGAGCAAGGCGGCCACGCCCCGCCCGAGGAAAAGATCGGGGCACCCCCGCTGCAGCATGATCCCCTTCTCGCGGACGATCTCCTCCAGCGTACCCAGCCCGGCGCTGTGGCCAGAGGAGATCGCCGGCACCACCACCAGGTCGGGCGCCACCATCGCAGCCAGCTCGGCCATCTCCCCCCGTTCGCTGATGCCGCACTCGACCACCGCCGCCTGCGCCGCCCGCGGGATGGCCAGCAGGGTGAGCGGCGTGCCGATCAGGTTGTTGCGGTTGCCCTCGGTCTGGTGGACCCGCCACGGGTCGATGGAGAGCAGATGGGCGAGCAGCGTACGCACGGTGGTCTTGCCCTGCGAGCCGACCACCGCGATCACCCGCTCCACCCGGCAGTCACGACGGTGGCGGGCGGCCAGCGCCCGCAAGGCGGACGCACCCTCCTCGACCAGCAGTTGCGGCACGGGAAGCATGCGCCACCCCTCCGCCCGGTCGCGCGCGCCTATCAGGGCGGAAGCGCGGCCGACGACGTCGGCGGCGTAGCGATGGCCGTCGTGGTTGGGGCCACAGAGCGCGACGAAGGCCTCCCCCGGGCGCAGCCGGCGGCTGTCGATCGAGAAGCCCGCCACCTCCGGCGGCGGCGTGCCGCGCCACACCCCGCCGGTCGCCTCGGCCATGGCCCGTGCGCTCATGCCCACCGCCGCTCCGGCGGCTGGCGCAACAGCGCGCGCACGCAGTCGGCATCGCTCCACGGCTGGCGCACGCCGTCGCGTTCGATGTACGACTCATGCCCCTTGCCGGCGATCAGCAGCAGATCCTCCGGCCCCTTGGCGCGCAGCGCATCGGCGATCGCCGCCCCCCGGTCGATCTCGATCCGGCAGGGGCAGCGCCCGGCGACACCGGCGGCGATCTCCTCGGCGATCGCCCGCGCATCCTCGTCGCGCGGGTTGTCCTCGGTGATCCAGAGGGCATCGGCACCGCAGGCGGCGATCTCCCCCATCCGCGCCCGCTTGGCCCGGTC
This sequence comes from Zetaproteobacteria bacterium, assembly GCA_003696765.1. NCBI lineage: Bacteria > Pseudomonadati > Pseudomonadota > Candidatius Mariprofundia > Zetaproteobacteria bacterium. The sequence goes on from RFFX01000035.1 coordinate 3,434, forward strand.
GCGCCCGCCACCGCAGCCGAAGAGCAGCAGCAGCCGACCGCGACAGAGCGGGCGGGCGGAGGCGAGCAGCGCGGCCAGCGCCTCCGGGGTGTGGGCGTAGTCGATGTAGACCCCCGCCGCCACCTGCTCCATCCGCCCGGTCGGCGTCGGCATCGAGGAGAGCAGCGCCGGCAGATCGTCGAGCCCGGCGAGGCCGCCGAACCAGAGCAGTGCGGCGGCCGCCGCCAGGTTCTCGTGGTGGAAGGCGGCCGGCGGCACATCCTCGACCACCACCGACCCTTCCGCCACGGCAAGGCAGAGCCGCCGGCCATCCTCCACCGACCAGGCCAGCGTATCGGGCGCCGCCGCGCCGCCCTCATCCCGCCGATACCAGCAGGCCCCCTCCAGCCGGCCGAGCTCCTCCACCACCACCGGATGGTCGCCGTTGCCCACCACACGGCCGCCGCCGGCAGCCACCTGCTGCATGAAGCGGCACTTGAGCGCGCGGTAGCGTTCGCTCCCGCCGTGCTCCTCGAGATGGTCACGGCCGAGGTTGCTCCAGAGCGCCGCGGAAAAGGGGATCCCTGCGATGCGCTGCTGCGCCACACCGTGGGAGGAGACCTCACAGACCAGCGCGCCGACCCCGGCGCGCCCCGCATCGGCCCGCACCCCGTGGAGGGTCAACAACGACGGCGTGGTGTTGTCCAGCGGGAGGCAGTCGTCCGCGGCGCGCATCCAGCCCAGCGTGCCGAGCGACCAGGCCGAGCCGAGCTTGCGGGCCAGCGCATGGCGCACCATCCAGACGATGCTGCTCTTGCCGTCGGTGCCGGTCACCCCGATGCATCGCGGCGGCCGATCCCGGGTGCCGAGCAGCCTGCCGAGCAGCGCGCCGGCCTGCTCCATGGAGGCCAGCGCCAGATGGGGCATCCCCGGCTCCAGCAGCAGATCCAACCCGACCGTCACCAGACAGCCCGCCCCCCGCGCCCGCGCCTCGGCGCAGTAGCGGCGCACCCGCCCCTCCTCGTAGCCGGTGCAGGCGGAGGGCAGCAGCAGGAAGAGGGCGCCCTGAGTGACCGCACGGCTGTCGTCGCAGATCGCGGCCACCGCCACCCTCCGCCCCTCCACGTCGAACGGCACCGGCCGATCGAGCCGCAGGTGGTGCAGCGTCCCCCCGGCGAAACCCGGGAGTAAGGCGGAGGCAGCAGCGGCCGGCTCACTCACCGAGCCACACCTCCACGAGCCCCCCTTCGCCCACCGAGGCGAGCGACTCCGGCCTCTGCCGGCGCACCCAGCCGCTGCCGTGCACCCGCAACTGCCAATGGTGGCGCGCCGCCTCGCGCCGCACCTCGCGCAGCGAAAGGTGGTAGAGCGCCGCCCTGGGCGCCCCCTCGTCGACGAAGGCGACCCGGCGCAGGGCGGTCCGGTGGGGGCGGCGGTCGGCCTGCAGCCTGGGGGCCACCCCCAGCCGAGGCAGCGCCTGTGCGGCGATGGCGCGGAAGATCGGCGCCGCCACGCTGCCGCCGTAGATGCTCCGCTGCGGCTCGTCGACCATCACCATGATCACCAGCGCCGGCTTCTCCACCGGCGTGATGCCGGCGAAGACCGCGGTGTAGCGTTTGCGGTCGTACCGACCGTGGCGGTTGGGCTTCTGTGCGGTGCCGGTCTTGCCGGCCACGCTGTAGCCATCCGGCACCGCCTGCGCGCCGGTCCCCTCGCTGCCGGTGGCCTGTTGCAGCATGGCCAGCACCTCGTCGGCGATCTGCGGCGCCATCACCTGCCGCGGGGGATCCCGCCGCTGCTCCGGCTCCAGCAACAGCCGTGGCTCGCGGTAGATTCCGTGGTTGGCGATCACCGCGAAGGCGGCGGCGAGCTGCAGCGGGGTGACCGCCACCCCCTGGCCGAAGGCGATGTTGGCCGTCTCCACCGGACCCCAGCGGACCGGGGGCGGCAGATTGCCGGCGGACTCCCCGGGCAGGCCGATCCCCGCCCGTGCACCGAAGCCCACGCGCACCAGCATGCGGTAGAGGGGCTCCGGCCCGATGTCGAGCGCCAGCTTGGCCGAACCGATGTTGCTCGAGTGGGCGATCACCCCGGCCATGTCGAGCCACCCCTGGGGATGGTCGTCGTGGATGATGTGGTCGGCCACACGGAAGCGCCCGTTCTCGCAGTAGATCATCGAATCGGGCTTCCAGCGGCCGGAGGCGAGCGCCGCCGCCATGGTGAACGGCTTCATGGTCGAGCCGGGCTCGAAGGCATCGGTCACCGCGCGGTTGCGCCACTGCCAAGGATGGTACTTGCGGAAGTTGTTGGGGTTGAACGACGGCCAGTTGGCCATCGCCAGGATCTCCATGGTGTTGGGATCGAGCACCACCGCCGCGCCCGCCTTGCCGCCGTTGGCCTCCACCCCGTGGGCCAGGGCGGCGTAGGTGATGCTCTGGATGGCGCTGTCGATGGTCAGCTTCACCGGCAGCCCCGGCTGCGGCAGCTTGACCCACTCGCTTCCCGGCAGCAGCCGGCCGCGGGCGTCACGCATCACCCGCCGCAGGCCGGGGAGGCCGCGCAGATGGTCGTCGAGGCTGTACTCCAGCCCCTCCAGCCCCTTGCCGTCGACCCCGACGAAGCCGAGCAGATGGCCGGCGTCGGCGCCGAAGGGCTGGAAACGCCGCCACTCGTTCTCCTGCCGCACCCCCGGGATGCCGAGCGTCATCACCGCTTGTGCCATCTTCGGCGGGCACTGCCGCCGGAGCCAAACGAAGCCGCGCCGCCCGGAGAGCCTGCGCTCCACCCAGCGGCGCGAACGGTGCAGCGCCCGAGCCAGATCGTCGTAGCGCTCCGGCGGCACCTTGTCGGCGAAGGCGGCCACCGACGGCACCCGCAGACTCTCGGCCAGCACGTTGCCGTTGCGATCCTGGATCGTGCCGCGCGGCGCCGGGACTTGGAACCGGCGCAGGCGCTGCCGCTCGGCCTTGTGCTGCAACAGATCGGACTGGAGCCACTGCAGATCGACCATACGCACGGCCAGCAGCACGAAGCCCAGGGCGAGGAAGCCGGCGACGACCAGCGCGCGCCGGCGGAAGTAGCGATCGGCATCGAGCGGAGGCAGCAACACCGCCTCCCCACCCCCACCCGCC
>RFFX01000036.1 GCA_003696765.1 Zetaproteobacteria bacterium
CGGAGCGCCTGCAACCGGCCGCCGCCGCCGGCGATCTGCAGCAGGGCGCGCGGATGGCGCCGCACCACCTCCGGCCAGCCATCGAGCAGCAGGTCGTGCCCCTTGAACCGCTCCAGCCGCCCGACGGCGAGCACCAGCCGCTCCGTATCATCCAGCCCGAGCCGCCGGCGGGCGGCCTCCCGATCGGGCAGGGGCTGCGGCAGCTCGAAGCCGTGCGGCACCACTTCGGCGCCGGCCACCCCGCACTTCTCCTCGATCGCATCGGCCAGTTGGCGCGTCACCGCCAGCAGCCGGTCGGCCAGGGCGCAGCCCAGGCGGATCTCGCTGCGCGCCTGCAGCCGCCCCGCCTCGAAGACATCGTAGCCCTGGGCGTAGGTGATGGAGGGCACCCCCACCATCCGACCGACCAGCGCCGCGACCAGCCCGCAGGAGACCGCCTGCCCCTGGATCAGGTGGGGGGCGAACGCCCGCGCCGCGCGCCAGGCGTGCCAGATGCGCCACGATGTCCCCACCCCGCGCCACGGCCGCTCACCCATCCAGCAGAGGCGGTATCCCTCCTCCGGCGCCCCTCCCGGCGGAGGGTCGGTGGTCACCACCACCAACACCCGGTGGCCGCGGGCGGTGAGCGCCCGGGCCAGCGCCCGGGTGGCCATCGCCGTACCGGCGACCTTCTGCGGCGGAAACTCGTTGACGATCAGCATGATGCGCAGAGCCGGATCAGCCACGGCCGGCCACCCCCTCGAAGGCGCGCACCACCGCCCCGACATCGATCGCCTCCGGCGTGGCGCCGGTGACCACCGCGAGATCGTCGCGCCGGTAGTCGAGATACTCCGGCTCCGGATCGGGCCGCCCGCAGATGGCGACCGCGGGGGTGCCCACCGCCGCGGCGATGTGGAACGGCCCGGAGTCGTGACCGATGAACCCCTCCGCCGCGTCAATCACCGCCGCCATCACGCCGAGGTCGGTCGCTCCCGCCAGGTTGCGGCAGCCGGCGACCCGGTCGCACAGCCGCGCCGCCTGCGCCCGCTCCTGCGCCACCCCCAGCACCACCGGCCGCCACCCCTGCGCCACCAGCCGCTCCGCCAGCCGGATGAAGCGCTCCAACGGCCACATCGCGCCATTCATACGCAGCCTGCGCGCGCCGACATGGAGGCAGACGGTGCGCGCCGCTCCCTCCGCCCCCAGCAGATCGCGGGCCCGCGCCCGCTCCTCCGCCGTCAGCGGAACGCTGGTGGCCCTGTCGCAGTCGATCCCGGCCCGGGCCAGCAGCCGGCGATAGCGCTCGGTGTAGTGCACCTCCTCCCATTCGGCGGCGCCGCAGCCGACATCGAACAGCGACCGACCGCGCAGAAAGGGGGGATCGAACCCCATGGAAAACGGCGGCTGCAACCGGCGGATCAACCACCACTCCACCGCCCACCAGTCGCGCATCGCCGGCACATGGAGATTGATCAGCAGATCGATCCGCTGCGCCTGCATCCGCGCCTGCACATCCCGCAGACTGCGCCGCACATCCTTTCGCAGCAGAGTCCGCGCGTCGTAGTCATACACGCGGAAGGCGCTGATGGATGCAACATTGGGAAATCGGGAAAGAAGGGCGGCAAACGCCGGATCGGAGCACCACAGATGAATCTTCGCTTCGGGATACGCCCGCTCCAGCGCGGCAATCACCGGTGTGGCCAGCACCATGTCGCCCACCCCGCCGAACTGCCACAGGGCGATGCGCGCCGGCCGATCCGCCCTCCGGCCGGGCGGACGCACCCGCGCCATGCGCCGCATCCATGCGGCGAGGAGCCGCTCCTTCAGCGCCCGCTTCATCCCGCAGGCAGCGGCAGACGGCTGCGCCACCACGCCACACACTGCCGCTCCATCCCCGCCCAGTCGGGATGGGCACGGGCAAACGCCTCCCCGGCCCGGGCCAGCGCCGCGCGCAGCCGTTCGTCCTCGATCAACCGCGCCATCGCATCGCGCAGGGCCGCCACATCGCCGGGAGGGACCAGCAGCCCGCGCACCCCATCCTCCACCACCTCGGGAATCGCCCCGGCGGTGGTGGCGACCACCGCCAGCCCGCAGGCCATCGCCTCCAGCAGCACGATGCCGTAGCCCTCCCGGTGGGAGGGGAGGACGAAGATGTCCGAACAGAGATAGCGCTCCCTCAGCGCCGCATCGTCGAGCCGGCCGTGCAGCACCACCCGCTCCTCCAGCCCGGATGCGCGGCGCATCTGCCGCAGCCGGGCGGTGGTGGCGGGCTCGACATCGTCCCGCCCGGCCAGCTCCACCACCCACGGCCGGTCGCGCGGCAGCCCGGATGCCGCCTGCAACAGCTCCTCCACCCCCTTGGCGCGGGTGAAGTGGCCGACGAAGAGCAGCCGCACACAACCCCCGCCGCCGCGCGTCCGCCCCTCCACCGGGGTGAAGGCGGGATGGATCACATCCACACACCCCCGCCCCCCCGTCCGTTGCAGGATCTGCGCCCGACTGGCCCGGCTCACGGTCAGCACGGCGGCCGCGCCGCGCAAGAGCCCTCGCTCGGCGGCCATCCCCCAGGCCCTGCGCAGCGCCCCCTCCGCCATGTCGCCGATCAGATGGTGGGCGATCACCAGGTAGCGCCCGCGCACCAGCCGCACCCCCGGCCAGACCAGCGGCGCCGTCCAGGCATCGAACAGCAGCACGCGCCGACGATGGCGCACGATCTGGAACTGCATCCAGAGAAAGGCAAACGGGCGGCAGAGGCGCCAGAGGCCGCACCGCTGCGCCAGCCAGCGGTAGAGGGGATGGTCGCTGTAGGCGCATTCGCACACCCGCACGCCGGCGGCGGCTGCGGCGGCCAGCAGATGGAGGTTGTAGCGCTCCCCCCCGGTGCGGGCCGGGCGGATGTGCGAGGCAAGGTAGAGAAGCGATGTCCCTCCTCTTCGATCGGCGCCATGCCGCTCCGCGTACATGCCGCCACGATCGCCGCCCGCCGGGGGCATCACCTCCCCGTCGGCAACGGCCGCGCCGGAACGCCGCCCACCACCGCTCCCGGCGGTACATCATGCGTCACCACAGCGTTCGCCCCGACCACGGCGTCGTCCCCGATGGTGACCCCGGCGGTGATCGTCACCTTGGCGCCGACCCACACCCGCCGGCCGATGGTGACCGGCGCCACCCGCATCGGAGAGTGGTGGACCGGGTCCTCTTCGGTCGGTGCATGGTCGTGAGCCCGAATCGAGACATACTCGGCGATCGCCGACCCGTCACCGACCGACAGCCGCGCATGCGCCGCAAGGATCGTCCCCCAACCGACGAAGACATCGCAACCGATGGAGATCGACCCGGCACCGAAGGTGATCAACATCACCCGATCCTCGATCCGGCAACGATCCCCCATCACGATGGAACCGTCTCCTTCCCCCTGCAACACCTCGATCGACCAGTCGCGCCCCGCACGCACATCCCGGCCGATCGCCAACCGCCCCCGTTCGACCACCAGAGGCCCACCCCGCTCCAACCGACCGCCCGAGCCGATCGCCACCTGCGCGGCGGCAAGCGACGCATCCAGCGGCGGTGCGATCCGCGCCCCCCGCGCCACCTCCAGCCGGGAGCCGTGTCTGACGGCATGCAGCCGCAGACGAAGGATGGTCCAACGACCAAACACGCCTACTTGACCACCTGCAGATGGAAGCTGATGTCCTGCAAGGGGAAGATGTAGGCCAGCCGGCTTTCATAAAGCAAGGGGTGCCGGGTAGCAAAATCAGCCATCCAGCGGTCGTAAAAGCGGCGCTCCCGACGCGACGCCCGGTCGTAGACCACGGCGACCTTGCGGAACCGGGCGTGGGAATAGCCGTACTTGAACAACTTCTCACCCTCGACGAAGTAGTCGAAGCTGCGCGAGGTGAAGGCGCGCCGATGGGTGGGATCGGTATGCAGATGGACGCTGCTCATCGACGGGGAGACGATGAAGAGATCCGCCCCAGGCCTGCCCACCCGCCAGATCTCCTCCACCACCTCGATCACGTCGGGCACGTGCTCGAGCACGTCGTTGCAGTAGATCGCATCGAACGTGTCGTCGCGAAAAGGGAGCCCGCCGCAGGCGACATCCCCCAACACGTCGGCGCGGCACCCCTCGATCCGGTCGATGCCGATCGCGCCGGGCTGCTTGCTGAAGCCACAACCGATATCCAGAACGGTCATATCCGATGGAATCGCAAAAGGTCCGTCCATGGACGTTTTGCTTGACGGGGATCGAAGAGCACGCTCTTCGTCACCCCCAAAGCAGTCGATGGGCGATCCGCAACAGACCCGGCTGCCACCAGCGATAGCGCAGCGAGGCGCAGGCCAGCGTCCGGGCGCGCCTTCCGTGGCGCCGGATCAGCTCCGCCTCCGCCAGATGGCGATAGAGATCGGCCTGCTGACGGCGCCAGGCCGGCCGGACATCCTCCCGCTGCAACACCGAGCCGAAGAGCCGGACAAACTTGCGATGCATCCGCCGTCGGCAGCGCCAGGCGATCGCCGGATCGGTCCCGGTGCAGAGCGATCCGGCATGTTCATGAACCTCCACCAACACGCGGTCGACATAGCCGAGCGGATAGCGTGCCGCGGCACGCACATAGAGATCGTAATCCTCCAGCACGGTGAGCGACTCGTCGAACCCCCCGACCTCCTCGATCACCTCCCGCGCGAAGAGGAAGAGGTTCGTTCCCAACCGATACCCCTGAAGCGCCAGCGGCAGCACATCGCCCTCCGCCTTCAGCCGCGCCAGCGACCGCTCCGGCTCATGCCCGAAACGCCGCGGCACCCCCTGCGCATCGACCCAGGCCCAGTCGGAGTAGCACCAGCGGTAGCGCGGATGCTCGCGCAGAAAACGGAGCTTCCGCGCGATGTTGTCGGGGCGGTAGGCGTCGTCGGCGTCGAGGAAGGCGATGTATTCCCCCCGCGCCATGCCGATGCCGCGGTTGCGCGCCGCCGCCGCCCCCCGGTTCTCCTGCCGGACCCATCGGATCCGATCGCCGTAGCGGGCGAGGATCTGCGGAGTATCGTCGGTGGAGCCGTCGTCGACGACGATGATCTCCAGGTTGCGGTGGCTCTGGCGAAACAGGCTCTCCAGCGCCCGCGCGATGTACGCGCCGTAGTTGTAGACCGGCACGATGACGCTGACCAGCGCGGGATCGGGAACGCTGTCAGCCACACACGGATCCTACACCGCGCACACCATCACCCGGCAAAGAGATGCTGTGCCAACAGCGCTGGAACAAAGCGCCCCAGCCATCCCCGATCCGCCTCATCGAGCAGGCGGAAGAGACGAATCGCGAGCAGATAGGTGATGCCATAGAGCCCAACGCACCACAGCAGGGCCAACCCGGCCGTGGCACGCGTCGCGCCGCCGCCTGCCACCCCCTCCAACCACACATAACCGACCACCACCGCCACCGGCGGGAGATTGGCCGCACAAACACGGGCAAACAACACCACATCCTTCCGGTACCGATGGCCGAAATCGCGACAAAACCACCAATGCATCCACAGATTGGTCACCGCAAGCGTGCCTGCGGTGGCGCAGAGCACCCCCACGAAGCCGACGGTGGCGGCAAGCCACCACGACAAGGCGACATTGGCCACCGCCTGCACGAGCGAGAGCTGCATCACCGGCCTGCTCCACCCCATGCCGGTACCGACATTGTAGGCCACCGAGGTGTTGACGGTGACCCAGAAACCGAAGGCGAGCACGAGTACGGCCCGGAGGACATCGGGCGAGACATGGTTGAGCCACAGCTTCAACACGAACGGCGCCGTCACGCAGAGCCCGGCAAAGAGCGGTGTCGAGACCATCCACAGATACTTGGAGCCGCAGCGGTAGATCTTCCACAGCCGGTCGCGATCCCCTTCGGCATGGAGTTGCGCCACCACCGGAAAGATGGCCGAGGTCAAGAGATAGGGCACCTGCCGCAACAGCGCGGCCACCTTGGAGCCGACATCGTAGGCGGTGACGAAGTAGAGCGGGGTAAAGAGCGCCAGGATGAACTTGTCCGCCTGGTAGCTGGCCAGCTCCGCCAGCCGCGCCGCCTGCAGGTGGATGCCGAAGGGGAGCATCCGCAACAGCCTGCCGACGCGCACATAGCGCCAACGCAGTCGCATGGCGGGGAAGATCGCCCGCGCCGACCAGCCCAGGGCGAGCAACTGGAGCAGATAGACCACGATGCAGGAGAGCAGCAACCCCGTGATCCCGTAGCCGAAATGGAGCACGATCCAGATCCCTGTCGCATTGACCAGCGAGACCAGCACCGCCACCAGATTGATCAGGTCGTAGCGCTGGCGGCCGCGCAGAAAGTTGTCGAAGACCGAAATCAGCGCCAGCAGGAGGAACACCACCGGACCCAGCAGGGCGATGGCCAGCGCATCCCCCTGCAACGCCGCCCCCACATGGAGCCGCACGACCAGCGGCTCGGCGAAGAGCCAGGAGCAGAACAGCAGCAGCAGCGCCACGCCGCCGTTGAAGGCCAGCGCGGTGCAGAGGATCGTGTTCATGCCGATACTCCCTCCCCGGCCGGCCAGGGAGGAGACCGACCGTACCACCGCCACGCCGATGCCGAGGTCGGTGAAGGCGACCCAGCTCTGCAGGGTCCAGAAGAGCGCCCAGAGGGCGAAGCGCCGGTCGCCGAGGTAGGAGAGCACCAATGGGGTGAGGAAGAGATTGACCAGCAGCAGCCAGAGGCGCCCCGCCGTGTTGAAGGCCGTATTGGCAAGAATCCTGCGCGCCAGCATCTAGAAGCGACGCCTCCCACCCCTTCTTCCGGCCGGTTGACGCCACCTGCGGCGGCTTCTAACCTGCGCTCCCCCGCGTGCGGGGGGCGGGTCGGGGCGTGGCGCAGCCTGGTAGCGCATCTGCTTTGGGAGCAGAGGGTCGGGTGTTCGAATCACCCCGCCCCGACCAACTCTTCGCCGCATCCGGCCGACGTGCGCGCCGGCGCCGCCTCACGCGAGGCCGCGCACACCTCCGACGGGCGCCTGTAGCTCAATCGGATAGAGCAACGGACTTCTAATCCGTAGGCTGCAGGTTCGATTCCTGCCAGGCGCACCACCCCAACGCCACACCGCTCCGGAGCATCCATGCCCTGCTTCACCATCGATCCCTCCACCCCGATCTTCGTCGCCGGCCACCGCGGCCTGGTCGGCTCCGCCCTGGTACGCGCGCTTGCGCGGCGCGGCTGCACCAACCTGCTGCTGCGCACCTCCGCCGAGCTCGACCTGCGCGATACCGCGGCGGTCGACGCCTTCTTCGCCGAGACCCAGCCGCAACTGGTGCTGCTCGCCGCCGCCCGGGTCGGCGGCATCCTGGCCAACGACAGCTATCCCGCCGACTTCATCCGCGACAACCTGCAGATCCAGACCAACGTCATCGACGCCGCCCGGCGCTTCGGCTGCCGCAAGCTGCTATTTCTCGGCTCCTCCTGCATCTACCCGCGCATGGCCGAGCAGCCGATCCGCGAGGAGGCGCTGCTCTCCGGCCCTCTGGAGCCGACCAACCAGTGGTACGCCATCGCCAAGATCGCCGGTATCAAGATGTGCCAGGCCTACCGCCGCCAGTACGGCTTCGACGCCATCTCGGCCATGCCGACCAACCTCTACGGGCCGAACGACAACTTCGATCTCGAGCGATCCCACGTGCTGCCGGCGATGATCCGCAAGTTCCATCTGGCCCGGCTGGCGGCAGAGGGGGCGGTCGATGCCATCGTGGCCGACGAGCGCAAATACGGCCCCATCCCCAACGATATTCTGGCGGCCTTAGGCCTGCAACGGTTGCCCGACGGCGGGCTGCGCGGCACCGGCGCGCCGCGCGTGCGGCTGTGGGGGACGGGAGGCGTCCGCCGCGAGCTGCTCCATGTCGACGACCTGGCCCGGGCGCTGCTCTTCCTCGTCGAACACTACAGCGGCGAGGAGATCGTCAACGTCGGCTGCGGCGAGGATTGCACCATCCGCGAGATGGCCGAGATCGTCCGTGCGGTCGTCGGCTTCGACGGCGCAGTGGAGTGGGACCGCTCCCGCCCCGACGGAACACCGAGGAAGCTGCTCGACGTCACCCGCATCACCGCCATGGGCTGGCGCCCCTCCATCCCGCTGCGGGAAGGAATCGCCGCGGTCTACCGGGAGTACTGATCGAATCGCAAAAAGTACGTCCGTGGTCTTGTTGCTCGACGGCGATCGAAGAGCGCGGTCGTCCTGACCGCGAACGATGGTTTCGTGGAAACCATCACTCCCGATCCCCATACAGCGCCCGACGCACCACCGTCTCCTGCTCCTCCTTGTGGCGCACGGCCGAGCCGACCGCCGGCGCGGCCAGCGCCGGGCGGGCGACACAGCCAAGCCGCTGATGGGGATCGAGCACCTGACGGATGCTGCTGTTGATCTCGAACCACGCCCCCTGATTGAACGGCTCCTCCTGCACCCAGACCACCTGCTCGGCGCGGGGATAGCCGGCAAGGATGGCGCGCAGCTCCTCCGCCGGGAAGGGGTAGAGCCGCTCCAGCCGTACGATCCCGACCGACGCATCCTCGCGCGCGGCGACCAGATCGTAGTAGACCTTGCCCGAACAGAGCAGCAGGCGGCGGCAGACGGCGGGGTCGTGGGCGGGGTCCTGCTCGGGGATCACCGGCTGGAACCTCCCATGGCTGAAGGCACTCAGGTCGGAGAAGGAGGCGCGGTTGCGCAGCAGGCTCTTCGGCCCCATCAGCACCAGCGGCTTGCGCGTATTGATGTGGAACTGCCGACGCAGCAGGTGGAAGAGCTGCGCCGGCGTGGTCGGCGCCACCACCTGCATGTTCTCCTCGGCGCAAAGCTGCAGGTAGCGCTCCAGCCGGGCCGATGAGTGCTCCGCCCCCTGCCCCTCGTAGCCGTGGGGCAGCCACAGCACCAGCCCGCTCATCCGCTCCCACTTCGACTCGCCGGCGGCGATGAACTGGTCGATCACCACCTGCCCGTTGTTGGCAAAATCACCGTACTGCGCCTCCCAGATGACCAGCGCCCGCGGTTCGGCCAGCGAATAGCCGTACTCGTAGGCCATCACCGCCAGCTCCGAGAGCATCGAGTCGACCACGATGAAGTGGGAGAGCTCCCCGCGCTCCAGCTGGCGCAACGGGATGAACCCCTTGCCGCTCTTCTGGTCGTAGACGATGGCGTGGCGATGGAAGAAGGTGCCGCGGCCGGAGTCCTGGCCGGTGAGCCGGATCCAGCCGCCGTCGTCGATCAACGTGGCGTAGGCCATGTTCTCGGCCGCCCCCCAATCGACCGGCATCCTCCCCTCGGCCATCGCCAGCCGCTGGTCGAAGATCCTGCGCACCCGCGGATGGAGCGCGAACCCCTCGGGGAGCTGGTGGGCACGCCGGACCAGCGCACGCAACCGCTCCTCCGGCACCGCCGTCTCCGGCTCCGTCGCCCCGCTGGAGACGAAGCCCGACCAGCGGCCGCTGAGCGTGTCGTGGCGCGGAACGGGCAACCGGTCCTTCTCCCGGCGGATGCGTTCGAGCCGCTCGCGGTAGTGCTGCCACATCGCCTTCGCCCCCGCCTCGTCGAGCAGGCCGTCGGCGATCAACCGGCGGCGGTAGAGCTCGTGGGTGGTGGGATGCTCGGCGATGCGCCGGTACATCAGCGGCTGGGTCACATCGGGCGCATCCGACTCGTTGTGGCCGTGGCGGCGGTAGCAGACCAGATCGATGACGATGTCCTCGCGGAAACGGTGGCGGTAGTCCATGGCGATCTCCACCGCCAGACAGCAGGCCTCGGGATCGTCGCCGTTCACGTGCAGGATCGGCGCCTGCACCATCTTGGCGATGTCGGTGCAGTAGGTGGTGGAGCGGGCGTCGAACGGATTGACGGTGAAGCCGATCTGGTTGTTGACCACGATGTGGATGGTGCCGCCGGTGCGGAAGCCGCGCAGCTTGGAGAGGTTGAGCGACTCGGCCACCACCCCCTGGCCGGCGAAGGCGGCATCCCCATGCACCAGCACGCTCATCACCTGCCGCCGCTCCTTGTCCCGCCGGCGGCACTGGCGGGCGCGCACGCTGCCCAGCACCACCGGCGTGATGATCTCCAGATGCGACGGGTTGAAGGCGAGCGAGAGATGGACCCGCCCGCGCGACGTCTCGAGATCGGAGGAGAAACCGAGGTGGTATTTGACGTCGCCGGCGCCGTGGGCGGCATCGGCGGTGACCACCCCCTCGAACTCGGCGAAGATCTCGGAGAGCGACTTGCCGAGGATGTTGGCCAGCACGTTGAGCCGTCCGCGATGGGCCATCCCGAGGATCAGCTCGCGCACACCGCAGCCCGCCGCATGGGTGATCAGATGGTCGAGCATGGCGATCAGCGACTCCCCCCCCTCGAGCGAGAAGCGCTTCTGCCCGACGTAGCGGGTGTGAAGAAACTGCTCGAACCCTTCGGCGCGCATCACCATGGAGTAGATCCGCATCCGCACCTCGTCGCTGAAGCGGGGGGTCGACTGCACCGACTCCAGCCGCTGCTGCAGCCAGTGCTTGCGCGCCGAGTCGGTGATGTGCATGAACTCCGGCCCGATGTGGCCGCAATAGGTGCGCTCCAGCGTGGCGATGATGGCCGAGAGCGGCTGGCGCGCCGGGCCGGGAAGATCGCCGGTGGGGAACTCGACGTCGAGGTCGGCCTCGCTCAGCCCGTAGTAGCCCAGCTCCAGCTCCGGGCTGGGCTTGGGGGGATTGAGCCGCAGCGGATCGAGGTCGGCCTGCAGATGGCCGTGCACCCGCCAGGCGTGGATGAGGTAGATGGCGCGCGAGGGATACTCGATATCGAACGTCCCGGCGCCGGCGGTGACCGGCGGACAGATGCTGCGGCGGAAGGCCTCCTGCATCCGGGCCAACGTACGGGCGTGCTCCGCCGCATCCGCGTCGGCCGCACCGAGCCCGGCGAAGAGACGGCGCCACGGAGGCGCCACCGCAGCGGCATCGTGCCGCCAGTCGCTGTAGAGCCGCTCCAGATAGTCGGCGCCGGCCCCGAGCAGATCATCATCGACCATGCTGCTCCCTTCGATCGCGCCGCTCCATGCGCATGACGCGGCCCTCCGTGGCCACGGTGCCGCCTACTCCACCGTGCGGGCGCCCAGCCACAACCCGCCGCCGGCGGCGATGAGGGCGATCGCCAGCAGCCACGGCGCACCGCCAGCGAGAAAGAGGCCGCCGCAGATCCCGCCGCCGAAGAGCACCAGTCCGCCGGCCAGCGGATGGCCGGCCGCCCCCTCCCCGCTCCGCCAGGCCGCGCCGCCGCGCTCCTGCACCGCCGCCAACCGCTCCGGCAGCCGCATCCAGCCCTCAAGCGCCTTGCGCCCGTCGCGCGCGGCCTGCTCCAACCGCGCCCTGGGGCCAAGATGCTCCGCCGCCCAGCGGGTGACCAGCGGGCGGGCCAGCATCCAGATGTTGACATCGTCGGCCAGCTCGCGCGCCACCCCCTCGATCACCACCATCGTCTTTTGCAGCAGCAGCAGTTGCGGCTGCGTCTCCATATGGAACCGCTCGGTGACCGAAAACATCACCAGCAGCAGCTCGGCGATGGAGATCTCGGCCAACGGCCGGTTGAAGATCGGGATGGCCACCTCGCGCAGCGCATCCTCGAAGGCGGAGATATCGGTCTCCGGCGGCACGTAGCCCGCCTCGAGGTGGACCTCGGCGGCACGGCGGTAGTCCTCGCGCAGAAAGGCGATCAACATCTCGGCCAGATAGCGCCGGGTGGCGGCATCGAGCCGACCGACGATGCCGAAGTCGACCAGGACGATCTCGCCCTGCTCGTCGATGAAGATGTTGCCCGGGTGCATGTCGGCGTGGAAGTAGCCGTCGACGAAGACCATGTGGAAGAAGAGCACCGCCGCCCGTTCGCAGATGGTCAAGGGGGAGAAGCCGGCAGCCTCCAGCCGCTCCTTCTCGTCCACCGGCATGCCGTGGATCCGCTCGGTGGTCAGCACCTCGGCGTGGGTGTAGTCCCACAACACCTCCGGCACCCGCACCCCCTCCACCCGGGCGAAGTTGGCGGCAAAGCGGCTGGCGTGCGCCCCCTCGGCGCGCAGGTTGAGTTCGCCGCGGATGGTGTTGGCGAACTCCTCCACCACCCGCGGCGCCCGCAGCCGACGGTACTCCGGCACATGGCGGTCGAAGAGGCGGGCGAGCAGACGCAGAATCTCCAGATCGGCCTTGATGGTGCGCTCGATCTGCGGACGGCGCACCTTGACCGCCACCTCGCGCCCGTCGTGCAGCACGGCGAAGTGGACCTGGGCGATGGATGCGGCCGCCACCGGCCGGGGATCGAAGCTGGCGAAGAGCTCTCCCACCGGCCGTTTGAAGGCCCGCTCCAGCACCCCGTGGACCACCTCGATCGGCTCCGGCGGCACCGCATCCTGCAGCTTCTTCAGCTCCCGGATCACGTCGAGCGGCAGCAGGTCGACCCGGGTGGAGAGCATCTGGCCGAACTTGATGAAGGTCGGCCCCAACCGCTCCAGCGCCCGGCGCAGCTGCACGCCGAGCTCCTCGGACATCCGTTCGCGCTGGAAGAGGTAGACCAGCCAGGCGTAGGGGGCGAAGAGATGGAGCCGCACGGCCAGCGCGGCCATACCGTGGGTGGCGAAGACATAGCCGATGTAGAGCATGCGCAAGTTGCGTCGCAACCAGGTGGGCAACGACAACAGCCCCCCCTGTACCGCCGAAGGCCGGCTCATCCGCCGCCGGGCCTCTCCCGTCCGGATCCGCTCCGCTCCAGCGCCTCCAACCGATGCTCCAGCCGTGTCACCCGCCCCTTGAGCGGCGGCAGCTTACGCGCCACCAGCTCGACCTGCGCCTGCCAGCGCTGTACCCGCACCGCACCGGGAGTACCCATGCGGCGCAGCCCTGCGTCGACCAGCGCGCGCGCCCGCTCCTCCCCCTTCTGCTCCATGGCGATCAGACCGCGGGCGAAGCGTACCACCCTGCCGCCGAAGAAATCGCCGAAGGCGCGGCGCAACTCCTGCTCCCAATCGAGCTCGCTGGCCGCCAGCAGCTTCTTGAAGCGCAGCATGGCGGCCGAATCCCCGGAAAGCCGGACCACCTGGCGGAAGACCAGATCGTCGGGATCCTCCCCACCGAAACAGAGGCGGGCGAAGCCGGCGGTGGTCGCCTCCACCACGACGTCGACCGCGCCGTGGTACTCCGGCCTGGCCTTGATGCCGTCCCGCGAGAAGAGCAGGAACAGCACCACACCGGTATCGCGCACCTGCAGGCGGCAGCATGTACCGTCGAGCCCGTCGAGATGGTCGCGCAGCGACGGGTGGCCGGTCAGGTAGAGGTCGAAGACCGTACTCAACACCACGCACTGCACCGGCACCGGAATCAGCCGCAACGGCAAAAACATCACACTCATCCCGACATCCCCCCGTTGAGCCTACAACCGGTATCCACGATGGATGGCCACGATCCCGCCGCTCAGATTGCGGTAGCGCACCAGGGCGAAACCGGCCTGCTCCATCCACCGGCACAACCGCCGCTGATCGGGGAAACGACGGATCGACTCCACCAGATACTGGTAGGCGGCGCGGTCGCCGGCCACCTTCTCTCCGAGCAGCGGAATCAGATGAAACGACCAGGCGTCGTAGAGCGGCTCAAGCAACGGCAACACCGGCCGGGAGAACTCCAGCACCAGCAGCTGCCCGCCCGGCCGCAACACGCGCTGGAACTCCGCCAGCCCCCGCTCGGGATCGACGAAGTTGCGCAGCCCGAAGGCGATGGTCACCTGATCGAAGCTGCGATCGGCGAAGGGCAACGCCGCCCCGTCGCCCTGGATGCAGTCGGCACGGCCGGGCAGCAGCCCGGCGTCGATCAACCGCGCCGCCCCCTCCGCGAGCATCGGCCGATTGGGATCGAGCAACACCACCCGCCCCTCGGGCCCGACCCTGTCGGCCAGCGCCAAGGCGATATCCCCCGAGCCTGCGGCGACATCGAGCACGCGTCCGCCGCGGCGGACGGCGGCCGAGGCCACCATGCACCGTTTCCACCAGCGATGCAACCCCAGGCTCATCAGGTCGTTCATCAGATCGTAGCGCTCCGCCACCGAGGAGAAGAGCGCCATCACCCGCCGCCGCTTCTCCTCCGGTGCGACCTGCCGAAAGCCGAAATGGGTCTGCCCGGTCATGGGCGGGAGGCTAGCCGCCCCCGCAGCCCGGTAGCAAAGCGGCGGCAGCCGGAGGCGGTTGACCCGCGCCGCCCCCACCATAACATACCGCTCGGTATGGGACGACCCAAACAGCCCAAGGCGACGCAGAGGCAGCTGCTGGAGGCCGCCTTCGAGCAGCTCTACCTGCACGGCTTCCACGGCACCAGTATCAGCGCCGTACTGCAGCGGTCGGGGCTGACCAAAGGGGCACTATTCCACCACTACCCGTCGAAGAAGGCGCTGGCGCTGGCGGTGATCGAGCAGATCGTCGCCCCGCTGATCTACGAGCGCTGGCTGGAGCCGCTGGAGCAGCGGGGCGATCCGGTCGACATCCTGCAGGAGCTGTTTCGCCACATGGACGACCGCATGACCATGGGCGGGGTCGGCGCGCGCGGCCTGCTGCTCGGCTGCCCGCTGGGGCAGCTGGCCCAGGAGATGGCCCCGCTCGACGCCGACTTCCGCGACGGTTGCGAACAGGTCTTCACCATGTGGCGCGAGGGGTTGGCCGGCGTGCTGACGCTGGGCCAACAGCAGCGGCAGGTGCGTGACGACGTTGACACCGACGCCGTCGCCCGCTTCATCATCGCCGCCGTCGAGGGGAGCATCGCCATGGCCCGCCAGGCCGCCGACATCGACCGCGCCCGGGCCATCCTGCGCCAGTGCAGCGAACACCTGGTGCAGCATCTGGAGTGGCTGCGCTATTAGCAACACAGGACGACTTACCATTGAAGTGGTTGCGCGAGAAACCATCGGCGTGGCCATGGACGGCCGCGCAAAACCGGAGCTTGCGTAGACAAGCGACGGTTTTGTAAGGCGATCGAAAACCGCGCTCTTCGATCCCCGTCAAGCAAAACATCCACGGACGGATGTTTTGCGATTCCACCAACATTGAACATCGACCAACAACTGAAACTGCTCCGCCGCGGCGCGGTGGAGATCCTGCCGGCCGGGGGGCTGGAACAGAAGCTGCGTCTCGCCGCCAGGGAGGGGCGGCCGTTGCGCGTCAAGGCCGGTTTCGACCCGACCGCGCCCGACCTCCACCTCGGCCACACCGTGCTGCTGGAGAAGCTGCGTCAGTTTCAGGCCTGCGGCCACACCGTACTCTTCCTGATCGGCGACTTCACCGGCATGATCGGCGACCCCACCGGCAAGAACGAAACCCGACCGCCGCTCACCCCGGAGGAGGTGGCGGCCAACGCCGAAACCTACAAGGAGCAGGTCTTCCGCCTGCTCGACCCGGAGCGCACCGAAGTCCGCTTCAACTCCGAGTGGCTGCAACCGCTCTCCGCCGCCGACCTGATCCGCCTGGCCGCCCGCGCCACCGTCGCCCGCATGCTCGAGCGCGACGATTTCGACAAGCGCTACCGCTCCGGCCGGCCGATCGCCATCCACGAGTTCCTCTACCCGCTGATCCAGGGCTACGACTCGGTGGCGCTCCGCGCCGATGTCGAGCTGGGCGGCAACGACCAGAAGTTCAACCTGCTGATGGGACGCCAGCTGCAGGAGGCGATGGGCCAGCCGCCGCAGGTCATCCTGACCATGCCGCTGCTCGAAGGGCTGGACGGGGTGCAGAAGATGTCCAAGTCGCTGGGCAACTACATCGCCATCACCGAGCCAGCCGATGAGCAGTTCGGCAAGATCATGTCGATCTCCGACACGCTCATGCTGCGCTATTACGAGCTGTTGACCGATGCCGACCTCGGCGGCGTGCAGGCGATGCACCCGATGGAGGCGAAGAAGGCGCTGGCCGAGCGACTGGTCGACCGCTTCCACGGCCCGGGCGCCGGCGCGCGGGCCCGCGCCGCCTTCGAGCGGGTCTTCGCCCGTGGCGGGCTGCCCGATGAGATCCCCGAGCAGCGAATGGAGGCAGGCAGCGGCGGTCTCTGGATCGCCCATGCGCTCAGCCGCAGCGGATTGACCCGCAGCAACAGCGAGGCGATCCGGCTGATCGGACAGGGGGCGCTCTCCATCGACGGGGAGAAGGTGCGCGACAAGGAGCTGAAACTGACCGCCGGGAGCTACCTGATCAGGCTGGGCAAACGCCGTTTCCTGCGACTGACCGTCGCGCAACAGCGTACACCGTGAGCACGGAACTGGAGCGCGAGATCGCCCGCCGGCGCACCTTCGGCATCATCAGCCACCCCGACGCCGGCAAGACCACGCTGACCGAGAAGCTGCTGCTCTTCGGCGGCGCCATCCAGATGGCCGGTGCGGTCAAGGCGCGCAAGGCGGCGCGCCACGCCACCAGCGACTGGATGAAGATCGAACAGCAGCGCGGCATCTCGGTGACCAGCTCGGTGATGAGGTTCCGCTATCCGCACAAGGGGACCGACTACGAGATCAATCTGCTCGACACCCCCGGCCACCAGGACTTCTCCGAGGATACCTACCGCGTGCTCACCGCGGTCGATTCGGCGATGATGGTGATCGACTCGGGCAAGGGAGTGGAAGAGCAGACCGAGAAGTTGATGACCGTCTGCCGCATGCGCAACACGCCGATCATCACCTTCATCAACAAGCTCGACCGCGAAGGGCTGCCTCCGCTCGATCTGATCGCCGATATCGAGGAAAAGCTGCAGATCGAATGCGCGCCGATGACCTGGCCGATCGGCATGGGCAAGGCATTTCGCGGGGTGTACAACCTCTACGACCACAGCCTGCGGCTCTTCACCCCCGGCACGGAGGGGGCCTGCGCCGATGACTGCGTGATCGAGGATCTTGAAGACGCTCGGCTGGATGCGCTGCTCGGCGATCAGGCCGATCCCCTGCGCGAGGAGGTCGCGCTGCTCGAAGGCGCGGCCAACCCGTTCGACCGCGACGACTATCTGCGGGGCAGCCAGACGCCGCTCTTCTTCGGCAGTGCGATCAACAACTTCGGAGTGCGCGAGCTGCTGGAGGCCTTCGTCGAACTCGCCCCGCCGCCCCAGCCGCGCGCCGCACTCGGCCGCACGGTGGCGCCGGACGAGCCGCACTTCTCCGCCTTCGCCTTCAAGATCCAGGCCAACATGGACCCGGCCCACCGCGACCGCATCGCCTTCTTCCGCGTTTGCTCCGGCCGCTTCCGCAGGGGGATGAAGGTGCGCCACCACCGCACCGGCAAACAGATCGCACTCAACAACGCCATCATCTTCATGGCCCGGGAGCGCAGCCGGACCGAAGAGGCCTGGCCCGGCGACATCATCGGCATCCCCAACCACGGCACCATCCGCGTCGGCGACAGCCTCGGCGAGCGCGGGGAGATCGCCTTCACCGGCATCCCCCACTTCGCGCCGGAGCTGTTCCGGCGGGTGCGCCTGCGCGACCCCATGCGGCGCAAGCAGCTGCACAAGGGGCTGATCCAGCTGGCCGAGGAGGGGGCGATACAGCTGTTTCAGATGGAGGCCACCGGCGACTACATCCTGGGCGCGGTCGGCGCGCTGCAGTTCGATATCACCGTCGAGCGGTTGAAAAACGAATATCGCGTCGAGGCCGACTACGCGCCCACCGACTTCGCCGCCGCCCGCTGGATCTCCGGGCCGGAGGCGGAGATGAACCGCTTCCGCCGGGAGTTCGCCACCAGCCTCGCCCGGGACCACGACGGCCAGTTGGCCTACCTGGCACCATCGGCCTGGAAGATGCACTACACCATCGAGCAGTGGCCTGCGATCGAGTTCGCCGCAACGCGGGAGATCATCGCCGAAGCAGGGCGCCACTGACAATCCCGGTCACTTTGGGTGACACATTTTGTCACCCAAGCCGGGCGACGACGGTGGGGAACGACCGCGGCTCCGGGCGGTGCCCCCCACCGCAGCGAAGGGCCGGGCCGCACCATACCGTGCGATGCAACCTACGGATACACAAGGAGATCACACCACCGCATCCATCGCCCGCCGCTTGGGATGCGGGCGCACGGAAGAGGGTGATCTCGCCGTGATCACGCCCGCCACATCCATGCGATATCCATGATGGAATCGCAAAAAGTCCGTCCGTGGACTTTTTGCTTGACGGGGATCGAAGAGCGCGGTCTTCGATCCCCTTACAAATCCATCGGTTGCGTCTGCAACCTCCGGATTTGCGCGGCCGTCCGTGGCCGCGGCTGCCGGCTTCTTGCAAAGCGGTCATCCATGCGGCACCGTTATTGCTATGGTCGCGCAGGCACAGCGGCCTGCGCATGCAAGCCGCTGTTTTGGCAGTGGGGCCGAGAAAAGCTTTTCTTCGCCCCACGCCACGCAGGAGGTCCACGGAGGGACCTGTTGCAATCTCGACAACCACAAGGAGAACCAACCATGATGCACAGACTCCATCGCACGGAAAAGGGCTTCACCCTGATCGAGCTGATGATCGTGGTGGCGATCATCGGCATCCTCGCCGCCATCGCCATCCCGCAGTTCAGCTCGTTCCGCAAGAAGGCCTACAACTCCGCCGCGCTCTCCGACCTCAAGGGGGCCATCACCCAGCAGGAGGCCTACTTCAGCGACTACCAGACCTACGCCTCCAGCCCGACGGTGCTGAACGCCCAGAGCAGCAACAACGTCACGCTCACCATCACCTCCGCCTCGTCGAGCGACTATTCCATGAACACGCGCCACAGCAGCGGCGACACCACCTATCAGGTGACCGGCAGCGTCGGCCGGATCAATGCCACCAAGGACGGGGTGACGACCACGATGTAATCCGTTGCCGTGCGCCGCAATGCACGGCAACGCACATCAACCATGATGGTTTCGCAAGAAACCATCAACCATGGGGCCTCCCGGATCGCGGGAGGCCCATCAGGTTGCTTCGCTGCCCACCACCAACGCCGCCGGAGGCGCCCATGAGGCCGACACCGTACAGACCGGAAGAGGGCTTCACCCTGATCGAGCTGATGATCGTGGTGGCGATCATCGGCATCCTCGCCGCCATCGCCGTCCCGCAGTTCCAGGCGTTCCGTGTCCGGGCCTACAACTCGGCGGCGCTCTCCGACCTGAAGACGGCCATCACCACCGAAGACGCCTACTTCGTCGACTACGCCACCTACGCATCGACCACCTCCTCCATGCCGGACATCCGGGTCAGCAAAGGGGTGACGCTGAGCGTGGACAGCGCCGATGCCAACGACTATGCGCTGACCGCACGCCACAGCAGCGGTGACACCACCTACCACTACACCAGCAATACGGGCAGCATCACCGCAACCAGGAACGGAACAAGCCGCACTCTCTGACCCCGCTCCGCCTCCCCTTCCCCCTCCATCCCGTGGCGGCAGGGCCGTCCGCAAAAGGGAACGGAGGCGCCCTCCACGATGGGATCGCCCACCGCCCCACCATCCTGCTGCTCACCGCCGCCGCCCTGCTGCTGCCCTGGATCGTCGAGCCGGCGGCGGGCTGGCGCGACGGCCCGGAGCTGACCGACGCCGCATGGCTGCTCGGTGTCGCCCACCCCTCGGGATATCCGCTCTATCAGGCAGTCGGCTGGATGGCGCAACAGCTCCCTCTGGGCGACATCTTCCTGCGCAGCCACCTGTTGAGCGCCCTCTCCACCCTGATCGCCGCGGGGCTGCTCGCCCTCCTCCTCCAGGAACTCGGCCGCGAGGCAGGCGTTGTGCGCCTCCCTCCCTGGCTGCCGGCCGCCATCGTCGGCTGCTGGCTCCTCATGCCCCCCCAGATCGAGAACGCCGTGCAGTCCGAGGCCTACGCCCCCTTCGCCGCCTTCACCTTCCTCATCCTGCTGCTGCTGCTCCGTTTCATGCACCGCCGCCACCCTGCCGCCTACCTGACGGCCGCCTTCCTCGCAGGTGTCGGCGCCGGCAACCACGTCATGCTGGGAGCGATGCTCTTCCCGCTGATCCTCGCCCTCTCCGCCTGCACCACCCTGCCCGCCGCCACCGCACTCGCCCTGGCCGGTGTGGCGGCGGGCGCGGCCGGCCTTGCCGTCTATGGCTACATCCCGCCGCGGGCGTCGAGGCTGCCGTTGATGAACTGGGGCGACGCCGTCGACTGGCCCTCCTTCTGGCGGCTGGTCAGCGACCGGAAGGACAGCGCCGCCCACATGCCCATCCTCAGCCCCGATCCGGCAGGCGATGGGGTTCTGCTCCACCAGCTCCTCACCGCGCAGATCGACTGGTTCGGCCTCCCCGGCCTGCTCTGCATCGCCGCCGGCTGGGTCCTGCTGCTGCGGCGCATGCCGCGAAGGGGAACGATGCTCCTCTCCGCGCCGCTCTTCCTGCTCCTCTTCTTCCCCGACTGGCGAAGCGGCACGGTGCTCACCGGCGCGCTGGCCCTGGAGCTGGCCGGGCTTGCCGGCCTCGCCCTCCGCTCCCTCCCATCGGATCGATGCCACCGCACACCGTCCGGAGCCCACCATACGGCGAGGGGGGGGCTCCGCCTCCTCTCCGCCGCAGCGGCCACCATGCTCCTGCTCTACCACATCGCCGCCCAGGCCATCCCCTTCGCCGCCGCACGCGGCGGCTACGCCGCAGCCGAGATGGCGCGCATGCAGCTGCTGCGCCTCCCCTACCGCGCCACGATCCTGGGCGGCCCCTCCTGGTTCCACCTGCGTGCCCTGCACGACATCGAGGGACTGCGTCCCGACATCTCCATCATCGGCCTGGGCAGCGTGATCAGCCCCCACTTCTTCGGCGCCCTCCATCCAGCGCAGCTCCCCCTGCTCCGGCTCCCCCGCGATCGGATCCCGGACAGGGCGGCCCCACCCACGGCGCAACGGGCACAGCACTTCATCGAACGGCTCATCGCAGAGAACCGACGCCGCACCACCTTCTTCCTCGACCTCGACGAGGAGTACATCGACCCCTTCATCGAACAAATCTTCCCCTACCGCACCGGGGTCTGGTGGGGCGCGCTCAACACCCCGCCGTCGGGCCGCTTCTGCCCCGCGCTGGATGAAGGGGTGCGCACGACCCTGGCGGAGATGCTCGCCATCGAACCGCAGCTGATCGAGAATCCCCAGTTCGGCCTCGCCCTGGAGCGGGGTTACTTCGGCTGGATCCGGGTCGCCGTCCAACGATCCGCCCCCTGTCTGGTCGAGGCAAGCAGGCTCATCTCCTGGTGGCGCCGCTGGATGGGCAAGGCGGAGGCCACCCACACCTTACAGCGACAGGGGCACGACTACTGGAACAACACCCTGGGGGTGATCGAGGCACGGCTGGGCCACGAGAAGGCGGCCTTCCGCCACTTCTCCCAAGGCTATGCCCACGGCGACCTCGGCGCCGGACTCAACCTGGCGCGCTGGTACGCACACCACGGGCGGCGCAAAGCAGCGATCCGGCTTGCCGGTGCCATCTTCCGCCGAGGAGGAGATCCCAAGGCGCTGTACCTGCTCCGCCGCCTGACCCGCCGCACCCATCCTGATCGATGATGGTTTCGCAAGAAACCGGCATCGCGGCGTTGGCGTGCCGCGCAAATCCGGAGGTTGCGCATGCAACCGACGGATTTGTAATGGGATCGAAGACCGCGCTCTTCGATCCCCGTCAAGCAAAAAGTCCACGGACGGACTTTTTGCGATCTGATCATCGATGGCGAACCGGCATCCGCGGCCAGGATGACCTCGCAAAACCGGAGCACGCGCATGCAACTGACCGTTTTGCATGGGAATCAAAGACCTCGCTCATCCATTCCCGTCAGGCAAGCAGTCCATGGAGGATGGTATTGCACGCTATTGCTCCGCTCCGATGCCGCCCCTGCGAGAAGATGAGGGCGCAATGAGACCGGCACACACAGCGCTGCTGGCAGGCGCCGCCGCCGCACTGATCGCCCCCTGGCTCGTCCAGCCGGCGATCGGATGGCGCGACGGACCGGAGTTCGTCGACACATCCTGGGGGCTGGGAATCGCCCACCCGGCCGGATTCCCGCTCTATCAGGCCCTGGCCTGGCCCTTCGACATGCTGCCCCTCGGCGACATCGCCCTGCGCAACCACCTCTTCAACGCCATCACCTCGCTGCTCGCGTTCCTGCTACTCCACCAGGCCGCCGCCACCTTTCTCCACTCCATCCATCGGGGCGGGGAGGCCATCCATTCATGGTCGGCCGCGGCCATCGCCCTGGTCTGGCTGCTCATGCCCGCCCAGATGGAGAACGCCATCCAGTCGGAGGCCTATCCCCTCTTCGCCTGCTTCGCCTTCCTCCTGCTCCGCCTCCTGCTCGACCATCTGCGGAGCGGGGAGCGCCACCGTTACCTGCTCGCCGCCTTCCTCGCCGGCATCGGGGCCGGCGATCACGCTATGCTCGGCGCCTTCCTCTTCCCGCTGATCCTCGCCCTCATCCCTTCCCGGAGAAACGCACTCCCCGCCCGGCTCGCCACCGCAGCCGCCGGCATCCTCGCCGGCATCGCCGGGCTCACCATCTATCTCTACCTCCCCGTCCGCTCGCGCAACGATCCGACCATCGACTGGGGCGACACCGAACGGTGGAGCAACTTCTGGCACCACGTCACCGACCGCAAGGACAGCGCGCTCCACCCGTCCGTCGCCGATCTCGCTCCGTGGAACGCCGGCGCCTGGCTCCAACCCTTGCACCAGATCGGTGACAACCTGCTGGGATGGTACGGGCCGGTTGCCGCCATCCTCATGCTCTACGGCTGGCTGGAAGCCGCCATCACCCGACCGCGCATCACCGCCGTCACTCTCTCCTGGCTGCTGTTCCTGCTGTTCTTTTTCCACGACTGGCCCGGCGGCACGGTGCTCACCGCACCGCTTGGCGTGCTCCCCTTCGGGCTGGCGATCACCGCCTGGCGACTGGTGCGGCCGTGGCGCAACGGCCGGGCGCGCGCGATCGCGATCCTCCTGCTGCTGCTTGCCCCGCTGATCCACATCCTGCCGCAGACGCGAAGCTTCTTCGCGCAACGCAGCGACTATGCGGCCGGGGAGTTCACCAGGAGCCAGTTGCTCGCCCTGCCCTACCGATCGATCCTGCTCACCGTGCCCGACTGGTTCCCCGCCCGCTTCCTCATCGACGTCGAAGGACTCCGCCCCGACCTGTCGGTGATCAATATCAACGCCATCTACTACCCCGGGGCGATCGAACCGCTCTCCCCCGAACGGATGCCGCGCATCATCCTCCCCCGGGCCGCCCCCCCGGCGCGACGATCCGCCAGCGAGCGGATCTCCCGATTCGTCACCGCCAACATCGACCAAAGCCCGATCTACGTCGACGGCGACAGCGCCACCTTCGCCACCTTCGGCCCCTACCTGGACGTCGACGACGCCGATCTGCTCTGGAACCGCCTGCAACGAACGACCACGCACAACCGCTGTTCCCTCCTCTACCGCCGCACCATGCGCACCGTCCACCACCTCACCCGCGAACGGAACGCCCTGCGCGATCCCGAGTTTGCCCAGGCGCTGCAATACGGATACCATAACCGTATCGCCATGGCCGTCACCCATACCCCCGCCTGCCTGGAGGAAGCGACATCGATGAGCCGTTGGTGGCTGCGCCACATCCCCGATCCGGACAGCCGTTGGGCTCCATCGCTCGACAACACGCTGGGCATCGCCGCCCTCGCCCGGGGGGCACGGGCGCAGGCGGAGCTCCTCTTCCGTCGAGCGGCGGCCTCGGGCCTCCCGGCGGCGATCCGGAACCTGAAGCGCCTCCACCGGAGCCGGGTGCAGTGAGCGGCGGCCGCATCCTGCAACCGCTGCTGCTTCTGCTGCTTGCCGCCACCCTGCTGCTGCAGGGGCGGCTGGCCGCCACGGAACCGCCCCCCGGGGAGCGGATGCACTACTTCCCCCTGCAGCGCGAAGCACACTGGTTCGCCGGCAGCGGCTACGGCCGGGCCGTCGCCGACCTGATGTGGATGAAGACCCTGGCCTACTTCGGCCGCCACATCACCGGCGACCGGCAATACGACCACCTGATCGCGATGCTCGATGCGATCACCCGGATCAACCCCCACCACGCCCCCGCCTACCGCATGGCCGCAGGTGTCCTCCCCTGGGTGCTGCATGCCCAATCCGCGGCGGAGCGGCTCCTGCTGCGGGCCATGGCCAACAACCCCGATCAGGGGATCTGGCCCTACTACCTGGCCGTCAACCGCTACCTGTTCCGCGACGACGCCGCCACGGCCGGCCACTTCATGCAACTGGCGCTGCAACGCGGATACGTCCGCCCGCACGTCCTCTCCCTGGCAGCCAAGTTCCGCGCCCACAGCGACTCGCTGGCCGTCTCGCGCGACTACCTGCTGCGCCTGCGCGCACACAGCACCGATCCGAAGATGCGGGAATGGATCGAACAGGAGTTGACCGCGATCGAGACGGAGATGGCGCTGCGCCGGATCGAACGCACCCTGCCGCCGGGCGCGACGGCGGCCGAGGTGCGCCGGTTGATCGGGCGAAGGATGCTGCCCGACGGCGGCCGGGTGGTGGTCGACTCCGACGGGACCATCCACAGCAGCAGGCGGCCCAACCGCTACCGGCTCCACCGACCGGCGCATGCGGGGGCGACGGCATGACCCGCCCGCTGCTCGCCGTCGAAGGGCTCCGCGTACGGCTGCGCAGTGGAGATCTCTGGCGCAGGAGATGGGTCGAACCGCTGCACGAGGCCACCTTCTCGGTGCCGGCGGGCACGATCACCGCCTTCCTCGGCGCCAACGGCGCCGGCAAGACCACCACCTTCCGCGCGCTCTGCGGGCTGACCCCGATGGCGGCGGGAACCATCGCATGGAACGGCGCCCCCATCGCCCCGTTGCAACTGCGTCGCCACATCGGCTTCCTGCCCGAGCTGCCCTACTTCTACCGCGATCTCACCGGCCGCGAGCTGCTCGACAGGCTGGCCGCCCTCTCCGGCATCGCCCCGGAGCGGGCGCACGTCGCCATCGACCGCCGGGCCGAGGCATTGGGGATCGCCGCCGTGCTCGACCAGCCGTTGCGCACCTGTTCGAAGGGCGAGATCCAGCGTATCGGCCTGATCCAGGCGATCGTGCATCAGCCGGAACTGATCATCCTCGACGAGCCGATGAGCGGGCTCGACCCGGTGGCGCGCAGCCTGGTGCGACGGACGATCCGCACGATGCGTCAGGAGGGATGCGCCGTCCTCTTCTCCAGCCACATCCTCTCCGACGCCGAGGAGCTGTGCGACCGGGTGGTGGCCATCGACGGCGGCCGCGTCATCCACCAGGGCGACCTCGAGCAGACGCTGCAACCGAGCGGTCGCTGGGAGATCCTGCTGCGGGCGGAGGCCACCCCCGTCGCCCCGCCCGGCGCCTCCGTCGAGGCCCACCCCGGCAACCGCTGGATGGTCCGCGGCAGCGAGGAGCGCTGCCCGCTGGAGAAGGCGCTGCAACAGCTGCTGGCCGGTGGCGACGGCACCCTCCTACGGGCGGAGCCGCAGCGCCAGACGCTGGAGGAGGCATTCCTCCACCTGATCAGAGGCGACGAGGCGCACCATGCTGCGTGAGATCGCCGTCATCGGGGCGTTGACCGCGCTGGAGACCCGCCGGCAACGGATCCTGCCGGCCATGGCCGCCGCCATGGCGCTGCTGCTCGCCGCCTCGCTCCCCTTCGCCGCGGTGACCATGGGATCGACCGTCGATACGGTGGTCGACCTCGGCCTGGCGGCGATGTCGATCATCCTCAATCTGCTGGCGATCCTGCTCACCGCCCAGTCGATCCATCAGGAGCGCGAGCGGCGCACGCTCCACATCCTGCTGCCCCGCCTGCGCCGCCCGGAGAGCTACCTGCCAGGCAAGTTCCTCGGGATCGCCCTGCCGCTCACCGGTCTGCTCGGGGTGATGAGCGCCACGATCCTCTGCTGCGCAGGGCTGCTGGGCTGGCACGAATGGTGGAACCTGTCGGCCGCCTGCCTGGCGACGGCGGTCGAGATCTGGATCGCCGTCGCCCTCACCCTGCTCTTCTCCAACGCCACCAGCCAGTTCCTGTCGATCTTCGGCGCCATCGCCATCGATGTCGCCGGCCACTTCTCCGACGTCATCCTCCGGCTGGGGACGCAGAGCGACGGCGCCGGCCGCCTGCTGGTCGAGGCGATCTGGTATCTGCTGCCCAACCTCTCCGCCACCGCCCTGCGCGACCGGGTATGGCAGGCCGACCCCATCGCGGGCGGAACGGTGGCGCTCATCCTGCTCTATGGAGCCACGGAGGCGGCGCTGCTGCTGACGGCGGGCGCACTGCTGCACGCCCGCCGACCGGTGGAGTCGTAGGCGGCATGAGGAACGACCCGCTGCGCCGGCCGCTGCCCGCCATCCTGCTGCTTCTCACCCTCTTCTTCGTCTCCTCGGCCGCGCGCATCGCATGGATCGCCCACCAGCAGAACCGGCTGGCCCACGATGCGCTGCTACGGCACGACACCCGCCGGGCGATCATCCACTTCGAGCGGTCGATCCACGCCTGGCTGCCGTTCCTCTCCAACCCCGCATGCACCGAACTGCCGCGCCTGCTCCACCGGATCGAGCGGGAGCGGCCGGAGCTGGCCCTGGAGGGGTGGCGCAGGCTGCGCGGCGCCATCAAATCGACCCGCAACATCTTCGGCCAACCCAACCGCACGCTGCTCGCCGAGGCCAACCGGCACATCGCCCGCCTGGCGGCGCGTACCGACAAGGAGCATCGCATGACGCCGCAGGCGATCGAACGGGAGCTGACAGGCCTGCTGGCCAGAGAGCCCAGGGATGTAAACCGGTTCTGGGGAGTGGTGCAGTTCCTGTTGCTGCTGGCCTGGGTCGGCCTGGGCTGCCGGCTGATCTGGCTCTGGCCGCGGCAAGCGCTCCACCGGCGGATGCGGCTGCTCGCCGCAGCCGTCGGCTGCTGGATCGGCTGGCTGGGGGCGCTCTATCTCGCCGGATAAGCGCCGCGCCCTGCCGCGCCACCCCCTCGCCCCGGCGCTGCTGTTCTGGGGCGGTGCCACCATCGCCGGAGTGGTGCCGCCTTTTTCACGCGATGCGCTCAACAGCCATCTGGTCCTGCCCGGACTGTGGCGGCAGCACGGCCTGTTGTGGCGAGACCCCTGGCTCGCCTTCACCGCCTATCCGCCGCTGGCCGACCTCCCCTACCTCCTCTTCGCGCACCGCCCCTGGGACATCTTGGCCTCCTGCTGGCATGCCACAGGCGCCCTGGCCACCCTGCTGCTGCTGGATCGGTCGATGCGCAACACCGGCGCCTCCGACGGCGCACGCCGCTGGACCGCGCTGCTCTGGTCGACCATGCCGACCGTCGTCGCACTCTGCGGTTGGGCCTACGTCGACCTCTGGCTCTGCGCCGCCACCGCAGCGGCCGTCGCCGTGATCACCAGACCAACCATCCGCGCAATGGATGGCTGGTGGCTGGGGCTGGCGCTCGGCGCCGCACTGCTGATCAAGTACAACGCAGCCGCCGTCGCCATCGCGGCATGGCTCGGCATCGGCTGGCGGCTGGCCCCCGATCCCCGACTGCTTTGGGCCGTCGTCTGGCGCGCCTTGCTCACCCCGATGCTGCTGGCCGGCTGGTGGTATGCCGTCAACCTGCTGCAATTGGGCGGCCCGTTCTATCCGTTGGGGGTGGCAAATCCACCTGCGATCGGCCCGGTGGCGTTCCGGGAGCTGGCCTACCACGAACCCCATTGGTGGGCGCTGCTCGCCCCGCTGCGCGCCTTCTTCTACGGGGAGACCAACAACCCCCGGCTGTTCGACGGCATGCTCACCCCGCTGCCGCTAGTCGCCCTCTTCGGCTGGAGGCTGCGCGACCGACGCATGCAGGCCCTCGCGCTGGCGGCCCTCTGCTACCTCGCCTTCGCCGTCACCACCGCCATCCGCGCCCGCTACCTGCTGCCGGCGACCCTATTCATGCTGCCGCCGGCGATGCAGCTGCTCGAGGAGTCACCCAAGAGATGGATGCGGGTGTTGCTGCCCGCCGCTTCGCTGGCATGGTCGCTGGCCGTCGATGGGCGCTACCTGATGTGGCTGGCACCATGGGATTACTGGCTGCACGGCCGCGACACCTTCCTCGCCCGCCACCTGCCCGACTACCCGCTGCAGAGATGGGCGGCCAGACACCTGCCGCGAAACGCCCGCCTGCTGCTCATCCTGACCGGGGGCCGAGGCTATTACCTGCAACGCGACTTCCGCTTCCGCATGGGAGACGAGGGATCCCCACCGACGGCAGCGGAGATCCGCTCCTTCGACTACCTGCTCATCCGGCAGAAGAGCGCCGATCGACTCTACGACGGCAACCCAAACTGGCGGCGGTTGCGTCAACGCCTCTGCCCGGTGGCCCGAAGCGGCAGGTTCACATTGTGGCGCAACCGGCCTTGCTCCGACAAGGAGCGGCCGGAAGCATGAGCAGACTCCGCATCCTGCTCTTCACCCACGCCATCGCCCGCCACGCCGACGACCATCCTCAGTTCATCAACGAGCTGGCGTTGGCCTGGCAGCGGGCGGGGCACGAGGTGGAGATCCTCACCGCCTCGCACCACTCGATCGACCGGCAGCGGCTCGATCCACGCCTGCGGGTGACGCTCTACCGCTACGCCCCGAAGCGACTGGAACGGCTGGGCTACGGCGAATCGTTGCGTGAGGACCGACGGCTGGACCGTGCCGCACCACTTCTGGCCCCGCTGCTCTTCCTCGCCGGAACGGCAGCCCTCCGACGAAAAATAGGCTCCATGCGGCCGGATCTCATCCACGTACACTGGGCGCTGCCCAACGGCCCGATGGCCGCACTGGCCACCATCGGAACGGGGGTTCCCTACATCCTCTCCTTTCCCGGGTCGGATGTCACCGTAATACGCGCCCATCCGCTGTTGACGGCGATCGGGCGCTGGTGCTGCGCCCGCGCCTGCGCCCTGACCACCAACAGCCACGATCTGCGCGATGCGGTGGCCGCCTGCGGTGTACCGGCCGCGCGATTCCATTTCGTCCTCTACGGATCGGACGAAGAGATCGTTCCACGCGACGACGACTGCATCGCCCGCATCTGCACCCGATTCGGCATCGACCGCTCCACCACGTTGGTCCTTGCAGTCGGCAGGATGGTGCCCAAGAAAGGATTCCGCTACCTGATCGAAGCGCTCCCCAGAATCGACCGCCTGCTGGGAAGAACCGCACCCTGCACCCTGCTCCTGGTCGGGGAGGGACCTCTGCGGGAGGAGCTGCAGCGGCTGGCCGAACGACTGGGCGTGCGGGAACGGGTCATCTTCGCCGGCAAGGTTGCATATCGCCAACTTCCGCAGTGGTATTGGCTGGCCGACATCCTCGCCATGCCGGCGGTGCGGGAACCGGCCGACGGCCTCAATGTCGTGGTGGTCGAGGCGATGAAGTATGCCCTTCCCGTTGCGGCCACCGATGTCGGCGGCAACGAGCTGGTGGTCCGTGACGGAGAAAACGGGCGCCTCTGTCCGGAGCGGGATCCCGACGGACTGGCACGCTGTCTGGCCGAGCTGATCGAGGATCCGGAGCGGCGCACGAGGATGGGGGCGGCAGGCCGGCGCATCTTCCGCCAGATCGCCTCATGGGACCGGATCGTGGAACAGTACGAACGGCTCTTCCGCACCGCCGCCCGCCGGAGATGAAGATGGATGCGATCGTGGTACGCAACAGCGGATACATCCGGCTGAAGCAGATCACCGACGGCCGGGACGGCCGCCTCTGCATCATGGAGGCCCTGCGTGACATCCCCTTCGCCGTCAAGCGGGTCTACTACATCAACCATCTCGAGAACCGGGTCAGCATCCGGGGGGAGCACGCCCACAAGCAGTTGCAGCAGGCCATCTTCTGCCTGCAAGGAAGCTTCCTCCTGCGCCTCGACGACGGCACCAGACGGCAAGAGATCCTGATGAACCGCGACGACCTCGGAGTCCTTCTCGGCCCGGGGCTGTGGCACACCATGACCGGATTCTCCCCCGGATGCATCCTGCTCGTCGTCGCATCCGACTATTACGACGAAGCGGACTACATACGGGACTACGAGGAGTTCCTGCGCTTCGTCGGGACGGAGAGGGCATGATCCCGTTCACCGATTGTCGCTGCCATCCGGAAGCGCTGCGCCGGCAGATCGACGCCGCGATCGCACGCGTGCTGGAGCGCGGCCGTTACATCCTGGGGGAGGAGGTGGCTACGTTCGAGCAGGCCTTCGCCCGATATCTCGGATCCCGTTTCTGCATTGGTGTCGCATCGGGAACCGACGCCATCACCCTGGCCCTGATGGCACTGCAGATCGGTGACGGCGCGGAGGTGATCACCACCGCGTTGACCGCATACCCTACCATCACCGGCATCGAACGCGCCGGGGCTCGACCGGTGGTGGTGGATGTCGACCCCCACGACGGGCTGATCGACCCGCAGGCCGTCGCCGATGCGATCACGCCACGTACCGAGGCGATCGTCGCCGTCCACCTCTACGGCAAATGTTGCGCCATGGAGCCGTTGCAGGCCATCGCCCGACGCCACGGCCTCGCCCTAATCGAGGATTGCGCCCAGGCCGTCGGAGCGACCCTCGATCGGCACAAAGCCGGCACCATGGGGGAGATCGGCTGCTTCTCCTTCTACCCGACCAAGAACCTCGGTGCCATCGGCGACGGCGGCGCGGTCGTCACCGACTCGGAGAAGCTGGCGGAGCGGTTGCGTATGCTGCGCAACTATGGACAGAGCGACCGCTACCACCACCGGATCCCCGGCCTCAACAGCCGGCTCGACGAGCTGCAGGCGGCGATCCTGCACGCCAAACTACCGTGGCTCGATGAGTGGAACAGACGCAGACGGGAGATCGCCGCCACCTATATGCGAAGGCTTCCCCCATCCATCATCCCTCTGGCTGCGCCAACCGACCACGGCCACGTCCATCACCTCTTCGTCGTCCGTACCCGACGGAGGGAGCAGTTCATGGAACGGATGGCGCAGCAAGGGATCGCAACACTGATCCACTACCCGGTGCCCGCCCACCGCCAACCGGCGATGGCCAGGCACCATCCCCTCCCGCCACGGCTGCCCCATGCCGAGCAACTCGCCGATGAGGTGGTCAGCCTGCCCCTCCACCCTCTGCTGAAGGACGAGACGGTCGAAACCATCATCGAGGCTGCGGCCGCGGCCATACCATGACCTCCCACCCATCGTCCGAGACCCCACCCGAGCTGACCATCGTCATCCCCGTCTTCAACGAGGCCGGGGCGATCGGCCAGGTAGTCCGCAAGGTACGCACACTCCACCCGGAAGCAGAACTCCTGGTGATCGACGACGGATCCGACGACGCCAGCGGCACCATCGCAGAGCAGGCCGGGGCCACGCGAGTCATCCGCCACCCCTACAACAAGGGCAACGGCGCAGCGATCAAGCGGGGCATTCACGAAGCGCGCGGCGCGATCGTGGTGTTGATGGACGGCGACGGCCAGCACGATCCGGCGGACATCGCCCGCATGATCGAACACTTCCCCGAATACGACATGGTGGTCGGGGCGAGGGGGCGGGAAGGTCAGGCCGGCTGGCATCGCGCGTTGGCCAACCGGATCTACAACGGGCTGGCCAGCTACATGACCGACTTTCCCATCGAGGATCTGACCAGCGGCTTCCGCGCCTTCAAGCGGGAGATGATCCTCCCCTACCTCCACCTCTTCCCCAACGGCTTCTCCTACCCGACCACCTCGACCATGGCCATGCTCAAGGCGGGCGCCAACCTGAAATACATCCCGATCCGGACCGCCCCCCGCATCGGCAACAGCAAGATCCGGCTGCTGCACGACGGCTCCCGCTTCTTTCTGATCCTGATGAAACTGGTCACCCTCTTCTCGCCGATGCGCATCTTCCTGCCGGTCTCCGCCCTCTTCGGCAGCATGGGGGCGACCTACTCCATCTACACCCTCTCGCACGGCCGCTTCACCAACATGGCCGCCCTGCTGCTGATCGTGGCGGTGCTGGTCTTCCTGATGGGATTGATCGCGGAGCAACTGGCCGCAATCCACACCCAGGGCCGACGATGAGACGCGCTTCCTCCCGCCTCGCCCCCTTCATCATGCTGGCCGCAGCCCTCTGGCTCGGCGGGATGTTGTGGGAATCGGCGGAGACAATCACCGATCTCTTCCGGACCATCCGTCCGGAACGGCTGGCGACCGCAACGGTGCTGATCCTGCTCTCCCTGCTGACCAACGGCCTCATCTATGCGTTGATCCTGCGCCATGCCTCAGGTGTGCGCATCCCCTTCTCCCGGGTCCTGCGGATCTACTTCCCCTCACAGATCGCCAAATATCTACCGGGCAAGGTGTGGGGCATCATCTATCCGGCGGAACGGATGGCCGCCTCCGTACATCCCCTCCACACCTGGCAGGCCAATGTCGAGGCCATCTTCTGGTCGATGGCCCAGGCCGTGATGGTCACCGTCTGGCTGATCTCCTGGCAATGGGGGGGCGGCATCGGCCTGCTCGCCGGCATCGGCACCCTCTGCGCTCTGTTGGTTCCCGCCATACGCCGTGGATGGGTGGCCCGTACCATCACCGGCATCACCGGCCGTCTCTTTCCCGGCATCACCGGCCGGGCAGGCACCCCGACCGGCAAGGGGTCGATGTGCCTGTTGATCCTGCTGCTGCTCGATACAGTGCTCTACATCACAGCCTGGCGAAACATGCTCCCTGCCGGAAGCGACCTCGGCGAGGCCTGGACGATGGCATCGGCCTATCTACTGGCGTGGAGCGCCGGTGTCCTCGTCTTCATCGTGCCCAACGGCGCCTTCGTGCGGGAGGCGGGCTTCGTCGCCGTCGGCACCCTCTTCGGCGCGCCGCGCGACCAGCTGCTCTTCTATGCGGCCCTCGCCCGCGCCCTCTTCATGGCCGCAGACATCGCCGCCGCACTGCTCGCGCTCGCCGCAGCCAGGATCATACCCGCGACAAGCCCTACCCCCGTTCCGCACGAACGGAGCTTGTCGGAGCGCCCTGCCATCTCCGCGCAAGAGCACCGACCATCGCCGCCCGCCACCTGATGGCGGATCGAACGCCGGCCTCTGCGCCATCCGCCCAAATTCCCTCCACAGACAGATCATCGTGTCATCGTGGCCATGGACGACCGCGCAAAACGGGGGCTTGCACAGGCAAGCGACGGTTTTGTAGGGCGATCGAAGGCCGCGCTCTTCGATCGCGTCAAGCAACAAGTCCATGGACGGCGCCTTGCGGTCTGATCACGGATCGGTTTGCCGCATCCACACCTCGATCGTCGGGGTAAACTGCCGCAAATCATAGGCGGTGAACGGTGGCAGAAAGCCAAGACCGATCATCGGGGAAGCAAATCGGGCCAAAGGCTGCGGCGACAGCTCCGAAGCCAGCCTGTGCCAAGCGCGCGCCTCCCGCCGATCGGGGTAGGAGGCACCCAGGCGCTCGATTTCGGCATACTGCTCGCGATTCACCACCAGAAATCGCCACCCTTCGTCGCCCAACAGATCGGACCAGCGGAAGACCAGATGCCACCGATGGATCGATGCCGGCACCGGCAAGGTGTAGAGATCCCCGCGATACTCCCGTTTGCCCGCGATCTCACTGCCGCGCGGCAGATGTTCCACCAGCCAGAGGGCCGCCCGATCCTGCGGGGCCGGCAAGAGCAGCGCTCTGCTGTAGGCCACATCCGGCACCAGACTTCCCCCGATCGACAGCACCAGCAACAGCAAGGCCCATCCCCTGGTGCGGACTCCACCGCCCCACCTCCGCCAACAACGCCGCAGACCGGCGGCAGCCAACACAGCCAGAAGAGGAAGCAACGGTACGGTGTAACGTACCATCACCCATCCCGCCCCCGCCAGCAGGACACCGTAGGCAACGATCACCCCCCACAACGCCAAATCCTCCCTCCTGCGGAACAAGAGAGCGCAACAGAGCCCTGGCAGCACGAGCAACAGCAGCGGATATCCTACCGCCTGGGGAAGAATCCATGTCGCATATTGCCACCATACCGGACCACGGCCGAGCGCCTGCACGATCGGCTCGGACTGGTAGCCCCACTGTACCCTGAGCCCAGCGAGGAAATCGCTGAAATGGAGCAGCGTATGCGGGGATGCGATCAGATAGCCCGCCACACTCCAACCCATCGCCCGCCACACCATCGCCCTGCCGTCCCTGCTCCACAAACCGGTACTGCTCTGACGACGCAGCATGACCAGATAACCGACGGCCAACACCGCTCCGGGGAAACGGGTGGCAACGGTCGCACCGAGCAGCAGGCCGGCAAACACAAGGTTCTTGTGCAACGCCCCGATCCCGCAGCCGATACGGGCCATCAACCAGAGATTGAGCGCAAACTCCAGTGCAAACAGGGTATCGGGCCGCACCCGTTGGGCCCAGAAGAGATGACCGGGCATCACCGCCACCATCGCCACTGCCAGCAGGGCCGTCCGACGACCGTACAACACGGACGCCGCGACGAAGGTGACCAACAAGGAGGCGATGCTGCAACAGAGCATCACCAGACGCGCCACCACGATGTGACCGCGCATCGTCGCCATCCCCAGTTGATCCGCCAACAGGTTGCAGCCGTGGAGGAAGCTGTAGAACAGCGTCCCCCCATAGATGAAATGTTTGGCGATCAGCCGTCCGTCGAAGAGCCACTCGGCCCAGGCAAGCAGCGCCGCCTCATCCGGGTGGAGGGAAAAGCCGGGATGCAGCCCGTTGGGCAATCCCCAGAACAACGCCACCGAGCGCAACACCAACGCCACGACCACGACCAGAGCGAGCCAGAGCAGAATCCCATCCCGCCGCCCACAGGGTGGACGGTTCCGCGCATGCGCACCGGCTACGGAGACGACCGTCGCACCACCTCCCCGCGTCACCGAAAGAGCAGATCCTCGTACCGACGTCGGGAGAGCACGCGCAGCACCTGCCCAACCTCGATCGGACCGGCGATCCCCTTCCGAGTCAGCCGGAAGATCCGGTATCCGCAACCACCCATCATCCGCAGCAGCGCATCCACGCGCACCCCGAAGCGCTCCTCCATCAACCGGGGATCGAGCTCGATCAACCATGCCGGACGACAACGCCGGATCGTCTCACGGGCCCCACGAAGCGCATGCAGTTCCGCCCCCTGGATATCGAGCTTGACCAGAGCCAACGAAGGCCATGAGCGTGCCTCCATCAGCGCGTCGATCGTCTGCGTCTCCACCTCGACGGCTCCCTTGCCCGATGCAACCGTCAACACATGATCACCGGGATGGAAGGGATTGATGCGCAACGACCCACTGCCGACATGGTCGGAAACGGCGACAGGCAACACCTCCACCCTTCCATCGGCGATCGCTTCCCGCAGGCGGCTGCGCAACCGTCGAAGATTCCGTGCTTCGGGCTCCAGTGCCAACACACGCCCGCCACAGTGTACCCAACGGGCGAAATAGTCGGTGTAGAATCCTATATTCGCCCCGACATCCATGACGTATGCCCCTGGAGGAATCAGCGCCCGAAGATGGCGGGCGGCCGGAGCCTCATAGAAACGTTTGTAGCAGAGATAGCCCCACTCCACCCCCCGGGCCACCCACGGCCGATCGAGCAGACCGATACCGCAGGCGGCGGCATATCCCCGGAGCAACAGCCGCTGCACCCGAGGGAGATCGCCGTCGCCCGTCACCAGAGCGTTCCACACGCCGGCCGCCCGACGTACATCCCGACTCCCGGCGCCGGACTCCTCACGACTGTTTGATCCGACGGAATGCCTTCCAACTCATGCGCAACAGCAGCCAGCCGTGACGCCAACGGTCGATGTTGGTCGAACCGTAGCTGCGACGACGATACCGCACCGGAAGATCGAGAATCTTGAGATTGAGCATCGTCGCACCGAAAAGCAGGTCGAAATCACCGAACGGATCGACGCTGCCCGACTGACGACGCAACCGCTCGATCCGCAGATAATCACGCCGATAGAGCAGTTTGGTCCCGCACAGGGTATCGCGCAACGGCTGATCGAGCAGCCAGGTGAATAGCAGACTGAAAAACTTGTTCCCCACCCGATTCAGGGTCTGCATCGCCTCCTCCTCCATGGGGTAGATCAGGCGACAGCCATTGACGAACTCGGCACGGTTGGAAACGAGGAGACGATAACCTCGCGCCAGATCTTCCGGCGGAACGGTCAGATCGGCATCCAGGATGGCAAGGATCTCCCCCTTGGCCAGTGCAAAGCCGGCACGAACGGCATCCCCCTTGCCCCTGCCCGGCTGGGTCACCGACCGGATGCGCAGTTCCCCTGAGCCATACTGTTCCACCACCCGTGCGATCTCCTCCGCCGTCCCATCCGTCGACCCTCCCTCAACGAAGATCAACTCGGTGAACGCCCCCATGCGAGGCAGACGCCGTACCGCGGCATCGATCGTACCCGCTTCGTTCCGTGCAGGGACGATGACCGAAATCGACGGCTGCTGCGGCAACCGACAGGTCAGCGGACGGGCGATCACACACTGGACCAACCCGAACAGACGCACCCCCGGAAGATGGACCAGCCAGCGGTTGCACAGAGACGCGAGCAGGGGCAGGGGCAAGGGGAGCAGAAGGCGCATCCGGGTGCGTACCGCCTCGAATCCCGAAATCTGAAGGAAGATCCGCAAATCTCCGAGATTGATCCAGTTGTGTATCCCTTCCGGCATTTTCCATCCACAACGCTCGGCCATGGCCAACAGGGGACGCCACAGATGGTTGTAGCTGTTGATCAGGATGCGGGTGCGCGGATGGCAGATCCGTGCCAACCCTTCGAGCACGCCTTGGACATCGACCAGATGGCCCACCAGATCGGAAAGCACGATGTAGTCGAAGGGGGCGGAAAAACCAAGCGCCTGCGCATCCATCACTGCAAGGTGCAGGTCGGGATAGCGCGCTCTGGCGAGCTCCACCATACGCGGGCTGAAGTCGATGCCATACCTGAGACGGTTGGGCAGGGCCGCCAGAAGATCGCCGGTGCCGCAACCGATCTCCAACACCGTGCCATCCTCCGGAATATTGGCCTTGAGCCATCGGATCAGCTCCGAGTAGTAGTACCGGTTCCTGCGCACCCAGCGCGGACGCTCCTCTGCCATGGCGTCGAATCGGGCACGCAAGCTCATCACGGATCCCATCGCCTGACAGGAAACACATCCGCGCTTTCGGCTTGCCGCCCCCGGATACGACCGACAGCATCGCCCCAATCATGTCTTCCCCCACTGTTCCCCGTTCCGATCCAGACCACCGTACCTCCTCGCTGCTCCTGTTGTTCCTGATCACCCTGGGGCTGCTGATCCGTCTCTCCTACATCGAACAAACCGAGGTAGACCATCCGATCCGAGCGGACGCCCTCCACTATGTCACCTACGGATACAACCTCTACCGACACCACACCTTCTCCCTGGCCACGGGAGAGCAGCCGATCCGTCCCGACTCCTTCCGCTCTCCCGGCCTTCCGCTGCTCATCGCCGCGGCCATCGCCGCCGGGGGAGAACGCTACTGGTACGACACGCTTTTGCAGTGGCAGGCGATCCTCGGCACACTGGTGGTGGCACTCACCTACCTGACGGGACGCCGCTTCCTCTCCCGCACAGCGGCATTGGGCGCCGCCACCCTCACCGCCA
The DNA here is from genome assembly GCA_003696765.1 of Zetaproteobacteria bacterium. Lineage (NCBI taxonomy): Bacteria > Pseudomonadati > Pseudomonadota > Candidatius Mariprofundia > Zetaproteobacteria bacterium. The sequence continues at coordinate 37,610 of RFFX01000036.1, forward strand.
TCTCCCCCCACCTGGTGGCCATGGGGGGATATATCCTGACCGAAACCCTCTTCTCCTTCCTGCTGCTGCTCTCTCTGTGGCTCTTCCTGCTGCTGGCCGGGCGAAGCGGCACGCAGATGGCGGAAGCTCCCTCCACCCTGTTGCTCGCCATCGCGTGTGCCATCGCCTTCGGATGCGCCTGGCTGACCAACGAGACGGCCCTCTTCATCCCCTACCTCCTCATCCTCTTCCTGCGAAGGCGGGAGCGGCAAAGCACGACGACCACCCCGCTTCCCCGCCGCACCATCGCCGTCATGCTCGTCCTCTTCACGCTCTTCCCACTCACCTGGAACCTGCGCAATCTGCTGGAACAGATCCCGCCCCAACTGCGCGGGCAGGCGCGGGCACTCGCCACCATGGCCCACGGCAGTTATCCGGACTACCTCTACAAGAACCCGGAACTGCGCTACTATCCCTACCGTGACGATCCACACTTTCAGGAATACAGCGCATCATTCTCCAACTTCATCCGCATCCTCGCCCATCGTGCATCCGAGGAGCCGCTGCGCTACCTGCGCTGGTACCTGTTCGACAAGCCGCGCACACTCTGGACCTGGAATATCCTGCAGGGCCAGGGAGATGTCTACGTCTACCCGGTGACCCGCTCCCTCTACCAGAATGATCCCCTGTGGGATGTCACCCGCCGGGCGATGAAGTTGCTCCACCCCGTCATCCTGCTGCTGGCGCTGGCCGCACTCCCTCTCTGGCTGCGCCGTCGCAAACAGGAGGCGGACGCAACGCCCGCCACCGCCCCGGTCGGGGCAGGGGTGATGATGCTCCTGCTGATCTACTACACCCTGCTATACAACTGCTTCGCCACCTGGCCCCGTTACGCCGTCCCGTTGCGCCCCGAGCTCTACCTCTGGAGCATGTGGGGGCTGGAGGCACTCGTCACGATCATCCTTCGACGACACAGCTGCCCCACGTCACCAGCCGATGGACAGCACCGCAACCCTCCCCATCCCGCCGCTCTGCACGATGGCCATACAGACACCATCGTCATGGACAAGGCGATCGACGCGCACCCCGTGAACCGTGCAGGATGATTGCGACCCGATGATGCAGACCTGCTCGGTCATCATTCCCACCTTCAACGAAGAGGCGACCATCCTCCGGCTGCTGGAGCGGGTTGCCCGAACCCGGCCCGAGGAGACCACGCTGGAGGTGATCGTGGTCGACGACTGCTCCACCGACCGGACGGAGCAGCTGTTGCGGGAACGGCCGGAACTCTACCACCGCTACATCCGGCTGGAGCGCAATCAGGGCAAGGGCGGGGCCGTCATCGCCGGCCTCAGGGCGGCAAGCGGTGACATCATCCTGTTTCAGGACGCGGACCTCGAGTACGACCCCGCAGACTACCCCCGCCTTCTCGCCCCCTTCCGCGCCTTCGGCGCCGATGTGGTCCTGGGCAGCAGGCTCTCCGCCCCGCCCTGCACCCGGGTGTTCTACTTCTGGCACAAGGTGGGCAACCGCTGCATCACCCTGCTGTTCAACCTGCTCAACAACACCACCTTCACCGATATCTACTCCTGCTATCTCGCCTTCCGCCGACCACTGATCGACCCGGACGAACTGCGCAGCCGCGGCTGGGAACAACAGGCCGAAATCCTCAGCCTGCTGGCGCGCCGGGCGGAGCGGCTCTATGAGGTGCCGATCAGCTACCACGGCCGCAGCTACGAAGAGGGAAAGAAAATCAAACCGCACCATGTCTTCGGCGTCGTCGGGGCGATCATCCGTTACCGCATGACGGCCGCAGGCCGAAGGAGGAACAACCATGCCGATCGATCCACCCACCGATGAGGAGCGGGCCGCGTGGCCCGGGCAGGTGATCGTCCCCCTGCCGGAGCCCTTCACCGATGCACGCGGCATCATCCAGCCGCTGGTCGATCTTCCGATGCGAAGCGCCGTGCTGATCACCTCGGAGGCAGGCACCGTCCGTGCCAACCACTACCACCGGACCGACTGGCATTTCTGCCTGGTCCTCTCCGGTACCATCGACTACTACCACCGCCCGCACGGCAGCAACGCCCCACCCGAGAAGGTGACCATTCGGGCGGGGGAACTCTTCTTCACCCCGCCGATGGTCGACCATGCGATGTATTTTCCCGAGAAGACCCGCTTCCTCACCCTAGGGCGCAACTCCCGCCGTCAGGAGGTCTATGAGGCGGACGTCCACCGCATCCCGCCGCTGGTGGAACCACCGACGAAGGGGGGGAGCGGGGATTGACCCTGAAGCAGCGCCACGACTGCCGGCTCTGCCATGGGGAGGGGCTCATCCCGGTGCTGGAGCTGACGCCCACGCCGCCGGCCAACGCCTTCGTCACCGAAGCGGAGCGGCACCACCCCCAGCCATGTTATCCGCTCACCCTCATGTTCTGCCCCACCTGCCACCACCTGCAACTGCAGGAGGTACTCGACGCAGCCACCCTCTTCCGCCACTACCTCTACGTCTCCGGCACATCCCCCGCCTTCGTCCGCCACTTCACCCGCTATGCCGACCAGCTGCGGGGTCTGGCCGCGCTGGAGGCGGGAGCGCTGGTGGTCGAGATCGGCTCCAACGACGGCACCATGCTGCGCCGTTTCCGGCAGCACGGCTGCCGGGTGGTCGGCGTCGATCCGGCGATCGAGATCGGTCGGGAGGCCACGGCATCCGGCATCCCGACCATCACCGCCTTCTTCACCCGCTCGGTGGCCGCCGGGATCGTCGAACGAGAGGGGAAGGCCCGTTGCATCGTGGCCAACAACGTCCTGGCCCATGTCGACGACCTGGACGAGATCCTCCATGGGGTGCGCTTGCTGCTCGCCGACGACGGCCTTTTCGCCTTCGAGGTTTCCTGGTTCGCCGATGTGATCGACCACTGCCTGTTCGACACCATCTACCACGAGCACCTCGACTACCACACCGTCGCCCCCCTGCGCCGTTTCCTTCGGCGCCACGAAATGGAGCTGGTCGGCGCCCTGCCACAGCAGAGCCACGGGGGATCGATCCGCTGCCTGGTCCGCCACCGCCGGTCGGCAGGGGAGATCGACGCATCGGTGGCACAGGCCATCGCCCGGGAACGCTCGCTGGGGCTGGATCGGCCGGAGACGATCCGCGCCTTCGGCCGCCACATCGACGCCGCGGGCGCCAGGCTGCAGCAGCTGCTCGCCGGGCTCACACAGAAGGGGCGGCGGATCATCGCCTACGGCGCCCCGGCCAAGGCGACCACCCTGATGTACCACTTCGACATCGATTCTCCGACGATCGAGGCGATCATCGACGACAATCCGCGCAAGCAGGGTCGCTACTCGCCGGGCAAGCACCTGCCGATCGTCGACGCCTCCATCCTCGAACACGATCCCCCCGACTGCATCCTGATCCTGGCGTGGAACTTCGCCGAAGCGATCATGGAGAAGCTGGCCGCCTTCCGCGCGGGCGGTGGCCGCATTCTCGTTCCATTACCCCAACCTCGACTGATCTGACCATGACCGACGACCACCATCTGCCACAAGATCTCACCGACACCACCCGACTTCTAGGAGAGACCGTCGAGGCCTTCGCCGGCAAGCGGCTGCTCATCACCGGAGGAAGGGGCTTCCTCGGCCGCCATTTCGAGGCGCTCTTCCGCCACCTCAACGCCACCGTCCTGAAGCCGAACCCCTGCCGGCTGCTGCTCATGGACAATCTGATCACCGCAGGGGCCGCCGGGCAGCGGAAGCCATGCGATACGAAGGAGGGAACGATCACCTTCCTCCACCACGACGTCACCCATCCCTTCGACGACGGCGAAGGAGTCGACTACGTCATCCACGCCGCCGGCATCGCCAGCCCCTATTACTACCGTGCCTACCCGCTGGAGACGCTTGAGGTCGCCACCACCGGTTGCCGCAACATGCTCGATCTGGCCACCCGCTACCGCGCCCGGATGATCTTCTTCAGTTCGAGCGAGATCTACGGCGATCCCGATCCGCGCCACGTCCCCATTCCCGAGAGCTACCGCGGAAACGTCTCGGTGGCGGGGCCGCGCGCCTGCTACGACGAGAGCAAACGGCTGGGGGAGACCCTCTGCCACATCTACCACGAGAAGTTCGGCACCCACACCAACGTCATCCGTCCGTTCAACGTCTTCGGTCCGGGCATGCAGGAGCTGGACTACCGGGCACTACCCAACTTCGCCAGCCGCATCAAGGGGGGGCTGCCGCTCAACATCTACGGCAGCGGCGACCAGACCCGCACCTTCTGCTACATCGTCGATGCCTTGAACGGCTTCCTGCGGGTCGTCGCCCGCGGAGTTCCGGGCGAAGCATACAACATCGGCACGCCCGGTCCGGAAGTGTCGATGTTCGAGCTGGTGGACTACATCGAACAAGCGTTGGGACGGAAGATCCCCTGCCACACCATCGAGTACCCGGACAGCTACCCGGCCGACGAACCCCGCCGCCGCTGCCCCGAGATCCGCAAGGCACGGCTGCAGCTCGGCTACGAGCCGGCGATCGACCTGGTCGAAGGATTACGGCGCTTCTTCTCCTGGACGGAAGCGCACTACCGCGGGGTGCAGTGACGCCGCCCCCTCCCCTGGCCCTCGGCCTCATCGGCCCCGGGGCATGGGGCGCCCACTACATCCGCACCATCTCTACCATGGCGGGCATCCGCCTGACCCGTATCGCCGGGCGCCGACCGGAACGGCTCCGCCCCTATGCGGACCAAGGATACAACATCGCCCACCACTGGCGGGAGCTGATCGAGGCCGACGACCTCGACGGAGTCATCGTCGCCACCCCCACCTCGACCCATGCCGACATCGTCCGGGCGGCGATCCGCCGCCGCCTTCCCGTGATCGTCGAAAAGCCGCTCACCCTCGATCCGGGAGAGGCAGCGGAGCTGCTGGAGGAGGCCCGCGCACATCATGCCACCGTCCTGGTCGACCACATCCACCTGCACAACCCCGCCTGGCACGCGCTCAAGGAAGCGCTGGCCGCCGACGCGGCGCCGATCCACCACATCACCGCCATCGCCGGCCGCCGCGGGCCATTCCGCCGCGACACGCCGGTGCTGTGGGACTGGGGGGTGCACGACGCGGCCATGCTCCTCGATCTTCTCGGCCGGCCCCCGGAGCGGGTCGATTGCCGCATCACTCCCGACCCTCCGGGCGAGCTGGTAGAGCTCCTTCTGACCTTCCCGGAGGGGATCTCCGCGTCGGTCACCGTCGGCAACAACCTCCAGCGGCGGATGCGCCGCTTCACCGTCCATACGGACCGGCAGTCCCTCTGCTTCGACGACACCCTTCCGCAGAAGCTATGGCGTCTTCCCCCCGCCTCGGAACAGGCCGGTGCGCAGGCCCCTCCGACCGGAGGAAGGGCGCTGCCCCATCCACGGCAAGCACCGCTGATAAGGCTGCTCGACCACTTCGCCGCACGGATCCGCGCCGGACAAAGCGACTGGAGCGACCTGCAGCTCGCACGGGCGGTGACCGGGTTGCTCCACCGCTGCCAACTCCAGGCCGTTGATGCGCGGAACGGCGCGATGCCGCCCTCGCCTGCGCTCTTCGATCGCCGTCAAGCAAAACGTCCATGGACGGACGTTTTGCGGTCGGATCGGAAATGACGGCTTCGCAAGAAGCCGGCATCCGCGACCAGGATGGTTGCGCAGCAGATCGGCCGCCTGCGCAGGGCGGAGATGGCGGTGTCATGCAGGAGATGCGGCGATACCGCTGCCTGAGCGACCTGCTCTTCTCCCTCCCGCAGGCGTGGCACGGCCGACCGCTCCTCTACGACCGGACGGAGGATGGGGCCTGGCGCAGCCACAGCATCCAGGCGGTACAGCAGGCGGTGCGACGGCTGGCCTGCTGGCTGGAGCGGCGGGGGATCCGCCCCGGCGACCGCATCGGCCTGCTGGCCGCCAACGCCCCCGCCTGGTGCATCGCCGACTTCGCCATCCTCCATCTGGGCGCGGTGACGGTTCCCGCCTACACCACCGATCCGGCGGAGCGGGTCACCGAACAGTTTCGCGACGCCGGCTGCCGGCTGATCATCGTCGACCCCGGCACCCAGCAGGAGAAGCTGCACGCGCTGCGCGACCTGCCGCACCTGTCGACGGAGGCCATCCCCCGGATCACCGCCGATGCGACACTCGATCCCGGCCCCGCCATCCCGCCGCCCGGGCGCGACGACCTGGCCACGCTGATCTACACCTCCGGCACCACCGGCGCGAGCAAGGGGGTGATGCTCACCCACGGCAACATCCTCGCCGACATCGCTGCAGCCCGAGCCGCGGTACCGGTCGGCCCGCGCGATTGCATGCTCTCCTTTCTGCCGCTCTCCCACGCCTTCGAGCGGAGCGTGGGCCAGTTCCTCGCCGTCGCCGCAGGCTGCCGAATCGCCTACGCCGAATCGATCACCACCCTCGAACGCGACATGACCGAGGTCCGCCCCACCATCCTGCTGACCGTCCCCCGACTGCTGGAACGGATCCACACCGCCGTACTCCGGCGGCTGGCCGCCCGGCCGGCGGTCGCCCGCCGCCTGTTCGACACCGCCCAGCGGCTCGGCCTGCGCCGCAGCCGACATCGGCTCCCGCCCCTGCTGCTCCCCTGCTGGTGGCTGCTCGACCGGGTCGTCCACCGACCGATCCGGGCGCGCATGGGTGGCAGGCTGCGGCTGCTGGTCTGCGGCGGCGCGCCGCTCGACCCCGAGATCGGGCGTTTCGCACTCGCTGCCGGCATCCCGCTGCTGCCCGGCTACGGTCTGAGCGAATGCGCACCGGTGGTCAGCGTCAACCGACCTGGCGCGGTCGATCCCGAGAGCGTCGGTCCGCCGCTGCCCGGGGTGGAGCTGCGTATCGCCGACGACGGCGAGCTGATGATCCGCGGAGCGATGGTGATGCGCGGCTACTGGAGGCGTCCGGAGGAGACGGCTCGGGTACGCGATCCGGAGGGGTGGCTGCACAGCGGCGATCTGGGATTCCTCGACGAGAAGGGTCACCTGCACATCCGCGGCCGCAAGAAGGAGCTGATCGTGCTCTCCAACGGCGAGAACATCGCTCCTGTGCCCATCGAGCAGCGGATCGCTCGCGATCCCTGCATCGATCAGGTGCTCATCGCCGGCGACGGGCGCCCGTGGCTGATCGCCCTTGTGGTCTGCAGCGCAGAAGGCCGAAGCCGGATGGCGCGCGAGGGGGTGAAGGATGCGGCGGCGTGGATGACGGAGCGGATCGACCGCACGGCCGCCCCCCACCTGCCCCACTACGCCCGGATCCGCGGCTGTCTGATCTGCGACGTTCCGTGGAGCCAGGACAACGGGCTGTGCACCCCGACCGGCAAATACCGGCGCGGGCGCATCCTCGCCCGCCACCGTCGGGAGATCGACGCCCTCTACGCCCGGATCGCCCACACCCCACCCCCCCGCCGGGGAGGAGGAGACGGACACACGGGGGACGAAGGGGGCTAGAGCTCCGCTTCCGGCGCCTCCTGCCCCTCCGCCGGCGCGGAGGAGGCTTCCTCCTCCGGCTCGGGCTCCGCGCGGCGAGAAACCGCCGCCATGCGCCGCTTGGCCAATCCGGTACCGGCCGGAAGCAGACGCCCGAGGATCACGTTCTCCTTCAACCCCCGCAGCCAATCTTCCTTGCCGGCCAGCGCCGCTTCTGTGATCACCCGGGTGGTCTCCTGGAAGGACGCGGCGGAGATGAAGGAGTCGGTATTGAGCGCCGACTTTGTGATCCCCATCAGGACGTGCTCGTAGCGGATCGGCGGCTTCCCCTCCGCCTCGAAGCGGCGGTTCATCTGCATCACATCGCGCCGCTCGACAAGATCGCCGACAATGAAATCGGAGGCGCCGGGGTCGGTCACCTGCACCTTGCGCATCATCTGGCGCACGATCACCTCGATGTGCTTGTCGTTGATCTTCACCCCCTGCAGGCGGTAGACCTCCTGCACCTCGTTGGTCAGATACTTGGCCAACTCCTCGATCCCCAGCACCTGCAGGATGTCCTGCGGCGCGGGCGCCCCCTCCATCAGGAGGTCGCCGCGGCGGACGCGATCCCCCTCCTGCACGATGATGTGGCTCCCCTTGGGGATCTGGTACTCGACCGACTCCCGGGCCGGATCGTCGGGCTGGATCAACACCCGGCGTTTGCCTCGGATGTCCTTGCCGAAGGCGATGGTGCCATCGCAGCTGGCGATAAAGGCGAGGTTCTTCGGCTTACGCGCCTCAAGCAGCTCCACCACCCGCGGCAGGCCGCCGGTGATGTCGCGCGTCTTGGTGGTCTCCCGCGGCAGGCGAGCGAGCACGTCACCGGCGCGGACCTCCTGCCCATCCTCCACCGCCAGGATGGCTCCGGGCGAGAGGAAGTAGCGTGCCGGCAGGCGGGTGCGCTCGATCAACACCGGCTCCCCCTCCGGGTCCGCCGGATCGACGATCTGCATCTGCGGCTGCAGCTTGGTTCTGCGCGAATCCTGCAGCTGGATCACCACCCGGTTGGAGAGCCCGGTCACCTCGTCGGTCTCGTCGCGCACCGTCTTGCCGGGGATCAGGTCGACGTGACGCGCCACGCCGTCCACCTCGGAGATCAGCGGCATCACGTAGGGATCCCACTCGACCAACCGCTGCCCCGGGGTAACGGTGTCGCCCTCGGCGACCAGCAGCCGCGAGCCGTAGGGAACGCGATGACGCTCGATCTCCTTGCCCTGGGCGTCGCATACCCGCACCTCGGCATGGCGGTTGATCACCAACCGCTCGCCGTTGCGGTCGCGCACGTCGACCATGTCGGCGAAGCGCACCGTGCCGCTGAAGCGGGCGTCGACGAAGGCCTGCTCGGCCGCACGGGAGGCGGTGCCGCCGACGTGGAAGGTGCGCATGGTCAGCTGCGTGCCCGGCTCACCGATCGACTGGGCGGCGATCACCCCCACCGCCTCGCCGACCGAGACCAGCCGGCCCGTGGCCAGATCGCGCCCGTAGCACTGCGCGCAGACCCCGTCGGGCGACTCGCAGGTGAGCACCGAGCGGATCTTCACCGTCTCGATCCCCGCCTCCTCGATCTTCCGCGCCACATCCTCGTTGAGCAGCGTCCCGCCGGGGACGATCTCCTCACCACTCACCGGATCGACCGCCGGCTCCAGCAGCACCCGGCCGAGCACCCGCTCGGAGAGGGGTTCGATCACCTCCCCCCCCTCAACCAGGGCCGAGTATTCGATCCCCCGACTGGTGCCGCAATCCTCCTCGCGCACCACCGCATCCTGCGCCACGTCGACCAGGCGGCGGGTGAGGTAGCCGGAGTTGGCGGTCTTCAGCGCCGTATCGGCCAGCCCCTTGCGGGCGCCGTGGGTGGAGATGAAGTACTGCAACACCGTCAATCCCTCACGGAAGTTGGCGGTGATCGGCGTCTCGATGATCGATCCGTCCGGCTTGGCCATCAGGCCGCGCATGCCGGCGAGCTGGCGGATCTGCTGCGCCGAACCGCGGGCACCGGAGTCGGCCATCATGTAGATCGGGTTGAACGACTTGCCCTTCTCCCGCTTGTTACCGTCGGGGCTGACCCACTCGGCGGCGGAGAGGGTCTCCATCATCACCCGGGCCACCTTGTCGGTGGTGTTGGTCCAGAGGTCGACCACCTTGTTGTAGCGCTCGCCGGCGGTGATCAGCCCGTCGGCATACTGCTGCTCCACCGCCCGCACCTCCTGTTCGGTGGCGCGTACCAGCTGCTGCTTCTCCTCCGGCACGATCACGTCGCCCAGGCCGAATGAGGCGCCGGAGAGGGTGGCGTACTGGTAGCCGAACTCCTTGAGGCGGTCGGCGAAGAGCACCGTCGCCTTGGGGCCGGCCTGGCGATAGCTCTCCTCGATCAGGCCAGCCACCTCCTTTTTGGTCAAGACGCGGTTGATCCGGGAGAAATCGATCTCCTCCGGCAGGATGGTCGAGAGGATCGCCCGCCCCACCGTGGTCTGCTCCAGCCGGCCGCGGATACGGCAGGTGATCCGGCTGTGCACCGACACCGCGCCGGCGTCGAGCGCACGCGCCGCCTCATCCGGCGAGGCGAACCGCATCCCCTCACCCCTGGCGAAGGGCTTCTCACGGGTCATGTAGTAGATGCCGAGGATCATATCCTGCGTCGGCACGATCACCGGCTTGCCGGTGGCCGGCGAGAGGATGTTGTTGGTGCTCATCATCAGGGTGCGCGCCTCCATCTGTGCCTCGACGGAGAGCGGAATATGCACCGCCATCTGGTCGCCGTCGAAGTCGGCGTTGAAGGCGGTACAGACCAGCGGATGGAGCTGGATCGCCTTGCCCTCGATGAGCAGCGGTTCAAACGCCTGGATCCCCAGCCGGTGGAGCGTCGGCGCACGGTTGAGCAATACTGGATGTTCGCGGATCACCTCGGCCAGGATGTCCCACACCTCGGGGATCCCCTGCTCGACCAGCTTCTTCGACTGTTTGATGGTGCTGGAGAGGCCGCGCTCCTCCAGCTTGTTGAAGATGAAGGGCTTGAACAGCTCCAGCGCCATCTTCTTGGGCAGACCGCACTGATGGAGCTTGAGGTTGGGCCCGACCACGATCACCGAACGGCCGGAGTAGTCGACTCGCTTGCCGAGCAAGTTCTGGCGGAAGCGCCCCTGCTTGCCCTTGATGATGTCGGAGAGCGACTTGAGCGGGCGGCGGTTGTTGCCGGTGATCGGCTTGGAGCGGCGGGAGTTGTCGAGCAGCGCGTCGACCGCCTCCTGCAGCATCCGCTTCTCGTTGCGGGTGATGATCTCCGGCGCATTGAGCTCGAGCAGGCGGCGCAGACGGTTGTTGCGGTTGATCACCCGGCGGTAGAGGTCGTTGAGGTCGGAGGTGGCGAAGCGACCGCCGTCGAGCGGAACCAGCGGCCGGATCTCCGGCGGCAGCACCGGGATCACCTCGAGGATGACCCACTCCGGCCGGTTGCCCGAGCCGATCATCGCCTCGATGGTCTTCAGCCGCTTGGTCAGCTTGGTCAGCTTGGTCACCGCCTTGGTGGCGGCGATCTGCGCCCGCAGCGACTGCCGCTCCTCCTCAAGGTCGATGCTGGCCAGCATCTCGCGGATCGCCTCCGCCCCCATGCCGACGCGGAACTCTTCGCCATACTCCTCGAAGGCGTCGATGTACTCCTCCTCGGTCAACACCTGATACTGGTCGAGGCTGGTCAGACCGGGATCGAGCACCACGTAGGACTCGAAGTAGAGGATCCGCTCCAGCTCCTTGAGCGTCTTGTCGAGCAGCAGGCCGATGCGCGAGGGGAGGCTCTTGAGGAACCAGATGTGGGCCACCGGCGCGGCCAGTTCGATGTGGCCCATCCGCTCGCGCCGCACCTTGGACTGGATCACCTCGACGCCGCACTTCTCGCACACCACCCCACGGTGCTTGAGCCGCTTGTACTTGCCGCACAGGCACTCGTAGTCCTTGATCGGGCCGAAGATCTTGGCGCAGAAGAGCCCGTCCCGCTCCGGCTTGAAGGTGCGGTAGTTGATCGTCTCCGGCTTCTTGATCTCCCCGTAGGACCAGGAACGGATCTTCTCCGGACTGGCCAGCGAAACCCGCAACCCATCGAAGTCATCGATGGAGGATGGCTTCCGGAACATGTTCAGCAGTTCTTGCATCGCTTACTCCCCGCCGACATCCGATTTCTTGATCGTCGTCATGTCGATGCCCAGAGCATTCAACTCCTTGCGCATCACGTTGAACGACTCCGGAATCCCGGTCTCGAAGGCGAGGTCGCCGCGCACGATCGACTCGTACATGCGGGTGCGGCCGGCGACATCGTCCGACTTGACCGTCAGCATCTCCTGCAGCACATGGGCGGCGCCGTAGGCCTCCAGCGCCCACACCTCCATCTCGCCGAAGCGCTGCCCGCCGAAGAGCGCCTTGCCGCCCAGCGGCTGCTGGGTGACCAGCGAGTAGGGGCCGGTGGAACGGGCGTGGATCTTCTCGTCCACCAGATGGTGCAGCTTGAGGATGTACATGTAGCCGACGGTGACGGGGCTGTCGAACGGCTCGCCGGTCATGCCGTCGTAGAGGATCATCTGGCCATCCTCCGGCTGACCGGCCAGGGCCAGCATACGCTTGAGCTCCCGCTCGCCGGCACCATCGAAGGCGGGGGAGGCGACGGGAACGCCGTCGGTGAGGCGGGAGGCCATCCCGGTCACCTCCTCGTCGGTGAGGCCGCGGATCCGTTCCACTGCGGCGCGATCCTCGGCATAGATCTCGCACAGGAAGTCGCGCAGCTCCGCCGCCGGCCGCTGCGCCTCGAGCATCGCCTCGATCTTGCGCCCCAGCTCACTCGCCGCCAGCCCCATGTGGACCTCGAAGATCTGGCCGATGTTCATGCGTGAGGGCACACCGAGCGGGTTGAGGCAGATGTCGATCGATCGGCCGTCGGCCGTGTAGGGCATGTCCTCCTCCGGCACGATGATCGAGATCACCCCCTTGTTGCCGTGGCGGCCGGCCATCTTGTCGCCCGGCTGCAGCTTGCGCTTGACCGCGACGAAGACCTTGACCACCTTGATCACGCCCGGCTTGAGCTCGGAGCCCTCGCGCACCTTGCCCACCTTGGCCTCGAAGTTGGCCTCCAGCCGGGCCCGCTCCTTGTCCAGGGCGTCGAGGATCGCCGCCGCCTCGCTGTTGACCGCATCCTCCTCGACCGACACCGCGGCCAGCTCGCGCAGCGACAGACCGTCGAGGTACTCCCGGGTCAGGGGATCGCCCTTCTTCAGCCCCTTGGCGCGCACCGCCATCCGCCCCGCAAACAGCCCGATCAACCGCATGCGGGTGTTGGACTCCAGAATCCGACGCGCCTGCTCCTTGTCGGAGTAGAGCGCCTCGATCTCCTCCTCCTCGATCGCCTTGGTCCGCTCATCCTTCTCGTCGCCGCGGCGGTTGAAGATCTGCACATCGACCACCACACCCTCTTCACCCGGCTTGACCCGCAGCGAGGTGTCACGCACGTCGCTGGCCTTCTCGCCGAAGATGGCGCGCAGCAGCTTCTCCTCCGGTGAGAGCTGGGTCTCCCCCTTGGGGGTGATCTTCCCCACCAGGATGTCGCCGGGCTTCACCTCGGCGCCGACGTAGGCCACCCCCGACTCGTCGAGGTGGCGCAGCGCCTCCTCACTGACATTGGGGATGTCACGGGTGATCTCCTCGTCGCCCAGCTTGGTCTGACGGGCGACGCACTCGAACTCCTCGATGTGGATCGAGGTGTAGACGTCGTCCTTGACCAGCCGCTCGGAGATGACGATGGCGTCCTCGAAGTTGTAGCCGCGCCACGGCATGAGCGCCACCAGCACGTTGCGCCCCAGAGCCAGCTCCCCGGCATCGGTGCAGGGGCCGTCGGCGATCACCTCGCCGCGGGAGACCTCCTGGCCGACGGTGACCAACGGCTTCTGGTTGAAGCAGGTATTCTGGTTGGAGCGGCGGTACTTGAACAGCCGGTAGATATCCACACCCGGCTCCCCATCGCGCTGCTCGGCGGCATCGACCCGCACCACGATGCGGCCGGCGTCGACATACTCCACCACGCCGCTGCGGCGGCAGACGATGGTCACGCCGGAGTCGCGCGCCACCACCGACTCCATGCCGGTGCCGACCAGCGGCTTCTCACTCCTGAGCAGCGGCACGCCCTGACGCTGCATGTTGGCCCCCATCAGCGCGCGGTTGGCGTCGTCGTGCTCGAGGAACGGGATCAGCCCGGAGGAGACGGAGACCACCTGCGAGGGAGAGACATCCATGTAGTGGATCTGATCGGGCGCGGCCATGATGAACTCGCCATCCTTGCGGCATTGGATGGAGTCGGCGGCGAACCGCCCCTCCTCGTCCAGCGGCGCATTGGCCTGGGCGATCACCAACCCCGCCTCGTCGATGGCCGACAGGTAGGTCACCTCGCGCAGCACCCGGCCCTTCTCCACCTTGCGGTAGGGGGTCTGGATGAAGCCGAACTCGTCGACCCTGGCATAGGAGGCGAGCGAGTTGATCAGGCCGATGTTCGGCCCCTCGGGGGTCTCGATCGGACACATGCGGCCGTAGTGGGTGGGATGGACGTCGCGCACCTCGAAACCGGCCCGCTCGCGCGAGAGGCCGCCGGGACCGAGCGCCGACAACCGCCGCTTGTGGGCCACCTCGGAGAGGGGGTTGGTCTGATCCATGAACTGGGAAAGCTGCGACGAACCGAAGAACTCCTTGACCGCGGCGATCAACGGGCGGGAGTTGACCACATCCGAGGGCATCGCCTCGAGCAGATCGGTCGACCCCAGCCGCTCGCGGCAGGCGCGCTCCATCCGCACCAGACCCACACGCACCTGGTTCTCCAGCAACTCGCCGACCGAGCGCAGCCGCCGGTTGCCCAGATGGTCGATGTCGTCCACCTCGCCGATACCGTCGCGCAGCTTGAGCAGCACGTCGAGCGTCTTCAGGATGTCCTCGACCCGCAGTACGCCGTGGTCGAGCGGCACCTCCTCGTCGGAGATGCCCAGGCGGCTGTTGAGCTTCATCCGGCCGACGCGGGAGAGATCGTAGCGGCCGGGATCGAAGAACATCGACTCGAACAGCGATTTGGCGGTCTCCACCGTCGGCGGCTCGCCGGGGCGCATCATGCGGTAGATCTCGACCTGCGCCTCCTCCTTGCTCTGCACCATATCCATGCGCAGGGTGTTCGACAGCCACGGACCGCGCACCGCCGGATCGATCAACAGGCAGGAGATCTGCTCCACCCCGGCCTCGCGCAGGGCGGCGGCGGCACCGCCGTCCAGCTCCTGGTTGTAGTCGTAGAGCCGTTCACCGCCGGCGATCACCACCGGCTCGGCGATCACCGCACCGGCGAGCTGCTCGTCGGGAAGATCGAGCCACTCCACGCCGGCATCGGCCAGCTTGCGCAGCGCCATGCGCGTGATCTTCTTGCCTTCGGCCACCAACCGGCGCCCATCGAGCGTGATATCGACCGGGGCCCGGCAGCCGAGCAGCCGATCGGGATCGATCTTCAGCTGCACCCCCCCCTCGGGGCTGATGCGGTAGGTGATGCGATCGTAGAAGCGCTCCAGGATCTCCGGCAGGGTCAGCCCGAGCGCCTTGAGCAGGATGCCCACCGGCATCTTGCGCCGCAGGTCGAGGCGGAAGTGGAGGATGTCGCGGACATCGAACTCGAAATCGATCCACGAACCGCGGTATGGGATGATCCGCCCCTTGAAGAGATACTTGCCGGAGGCATGCGACTTGCCGGAGTCATGACTGAAAAAGGCGCCGGGAGAGCGGTGCATCTGGGAGACGATCACCCGCTCGGTACCGTTGATGATGAATGAGCCGTGGTCGGTCATCAGCGGGATCTCTCCCATGTAGACCGACTGGTCGCGCACCTCGCGCACCTTACGCTTGCCCGGCTTGCCCGAATCGACGTCGAAAATCTTCAGCCGCAGCTTGACCTTGACCGGCAGCGCATAGGTCAGATCACGCCGCCAGCACTCGTCGATATCATAGCGGGGCGGGGCATACTCCAGCCCGAGAAACTCCAGCTCAGCGTGACCGCCGTAATCACGGATCGGAAAGACGCTGCGGAAGACCCGGGCCAACCGGGAATCGTTGATCGCCTCCTCACCACCGCCGACACCGAGGAACTCGCGGTAGGAGTCCACCTGCACGCCGAGCATGTTCGGCATCTCGATAACCGGATCGATGGTGCCGTAATCCTTGCGAATACGTTGTACTGTCGAAGCCATGTCGCCCCCGAGAAATGGTCAGTCGCCGCACGGCCGAAGCGGCCGCGTACATCCGGAGGTTGCACACGCAACCAACGGATTGGTAAGGGAATCAATCACTCCGCGCGCCGGCGCCCCATCCACCGTACGAAGCGCGGCGGATGAAGCGACGACACCACCTCCCGGCCCAGGCCGGGAGGTGGTGTCGCGCGGTGCAGGAGCACCACACCGGCGGCGGCATCCGGGAGCACAACGCCCCCGGATGCACTGCTGAGGCAGGGTTACTTGACCTCGACGGTCGCGCCTGCATCCTCCAGCTTGCTCTTGAGGCTCTCGGCCTCCTCCTTGGAGACCCCCTCCTTGACCGGCTTCGGCGCACCGTCGACCAGCGCCTTGGCCTCCTTCAGCCCCAGGCCGGTGATCTCGCGCACCGCCTTGATCACCTGGATCTTCTTGGCGCCGGCCGAGGCCAGGATCACGTCGAACTCGGTCTGCTCCTCGGCCGCCTCCTCGCCGCCGCCTGCGGCCGGGGCCGCCGCAACCGCCACCGGTGCAGCGGCGGAGACGCCGAACTTCTCCTCCAGCGCGCTGACCAGCTCGGAGAGCTCGAGCACGGTCATCTTCTCGATTGCTTCGATCAATTCTTCTTTGGTGATTGCCATGGTTGGTTGTCAGCTCCTCTTGCGTGGGATTGGTTTCTGCATCGATCGTTGATGTGTGAAAGGAAAGAGTGGAATCAGGCCGGCTCGGCCGCCCGTTTCTGATCCCGGATGGCCGCCAGCGCGCGCACGAACGAGGCCGGAACCTCGCCGAGCACACGGACGAATCCGCTGATCGGCGCCTGCATGCTGCCCAACAGCTTGGCCAGCAAGACCTCCCGCGACGGCAGCGAGGCCAGCGCGGTGATCTGCGCCGCATCGATCAGCTTGCCGTCGAGCACGCCGCCCCGGACCACGAGCGCCTCGTGTTCCTTGGCGAAATCGGCAATCGCCTTGGCCATCGCCACCGGATCGTCGCCGCAGGCCACGGCGATCGGCCCGGAGAAGAGCGGCTCGGCGGCGGCAAACCCGGTCTCCCGGGCGGCCCGACGCGCCAGCGTATTCTTCACCACCCGGAACGAGATCCCCGCATCGTGCAATGCGCGGCGCAGGGCGCCCGACTCGGCGACCGACAACCCACGGTAGTGCACGACGACACCCGCGGAGGCTCGGGACCACTCGGCATGCAGTGCATCGACAAGCTCTCGCTTCTGCTCGCGATTCATACATCCCCCTTGCTCCTGGTTTCTGACCCGTTCGAACGGCGGCAGAAGACGAAAGCGCACACGACGCCGGCGGGTTCCGCAAGAGGGCCGATCCACCCCGCGCCGATCGCCGCGCGGATCCGACACCATCCCCTCACAGGGACCTTGCGCAATCGCAACAAGTGAGCTCCACTTCCGTCTATGCCGGATGGCCGCCGTACCCCCGACGGCCGATTACGCGACCGGCGTCGCTCCCGCAGTCTCGGACGGATCGCATCGACCGCGACCAGCGGCCGATGGAGTTTCGATGGTTTCAGCCGAAACCATCATGCCGGCCTCTGGCGAAACCGGCATCCGCGGCCGAGCGGCCGCACAAACCCGGAGGGTTGCGCGAGGAAACATCCGGGCTTGTAAGGAAATCTATAAAACGCGCCTAGATCGAGCCGGGATCGACCCGTACCCCGGGGCCCATGGTCGAGGAGAGGACCACCCCCTTGATGTAGCGCCCCTTGGCCGCCGCCGGCTTCATCCGGTTGAGCTCGCCGACCAGATGCTCGACATTCTCCACCAGCTTCTCCGCCTCGAACGAGCGCCGGCCGACCGGTGCATGGATCACGCCCGCCTTGTCCACCCGCACCTCGATGCGCCCGGCCTTGATCTCTCGAACCACCCGGGCCACATCCATGGTCACCGTGCCCAGCTTGGGGTTGGGCATCAAGCCGCGCGGCCCGAGGATCCGGCCGATCCGGCCGACCAGCGCCATCATCTCCGGCGTGGCCACCACCCGGTCGAACTCGAGAAAGCCCTCCTTCTGCACCCGCTCGACCAGCTCCTCCGCACCGACCACGTCGGCGCCGGCGGACTCCGCCTCTTCCGCCTTGGCCCCGCGGGCGAAGACCGCCACACGCACCTCCTTGCCGGTACCGTGCGGCAGGGCGACCGATCCGCGCACCATCTGATCGGCATGGCGCGGATCGACGCCGAGCTGCACGGCGACATCCACCGACTCGTCGAACGCGACCCGAGGCATCCCGGCGATCAGCGCCACCGCCTCGGCCAGCGAAACCGGCTTGGCGGGCAGCTGCGCCCGTGCCGCCTGCATCCGCTTGCTCAGCCTGGCCATCGCTACGCCTCCATCCCCTCGATCTCCAGCCCCATGGAACGGGCGGTCCCGGCGACGATCCGCATCCCGGCATCCAGATCGTAGCAGTTGAGATCGGGCATCTTGGTGGTGGCGATCTCACGGATCTGGTCGGCGGTCACCTTGCCCACCTTCTTCTTGTTGGGCTCGGCGCTCCCCTTGTCGATACCGGCCGCCTTCTTGAGCAACACCGCCGCCGGCGGCGTCTTGATCACGAAATCGAAGGATTTGTCCTGATAGACGGTGATCACCACCGGCAGGGCGATCCCCTGCTCCATATCCTGCGTCCGGGCGTTGAACGCCTTGCAGAACTCCATGATGTTCACCCCCGCCTGACCCAGGGCCGGGCCGACCGGCGGGGCGGGATTGGCCTTGCCTGCAGGCACCTGCAGCTTGACCAGCTTCTCTACCTTTTTCGCCATAACGCTCTGTTACCCGCTTCGTCCGGCGGATCGCCCATCCTGGCGCTCCACCGTTGTCCGCCCGCCGCAGCAGGCTACCACCCTGCGGTGGTGGCATCCGCCTCCGTGCGGATGGATGCCGCGCGCTCCCCGCGCTACCCCTTGGAGACCTGGCCGAAATCGAGCTCCACCGGAGTGGGACGGCCAAAGATGCTGACGCTGACCACCAGCTTGCCGGTATCTTCGTGCACCTCCTCGACCACACCATTGAACGAGGCGAACGGGCCATCGGTCACCCGCACCTCCTCACCCACCTCGAAGAGCACCTTCATCCGGGGCCGCTCGATCCCCTCCTCGATCTGCTTCTTGAGCGCATCGATCTCACTCTGGGCCATCGGCCGCGGACGGCCGGCGGAGCCGATGAACCCGATGACGTTGCGCGTGCCGTTGACCACGTGCCAGGTCTCATCAGTCATCTCCATCTCGACCAGCACGTAGCCGGGGAAGAACTTCCGCTGCGTGGTGGTCTTCTGGCCATTCTTCAGCTCGACCACATCTTCGCGCGGCACCAGCACCTCGCCGCACTTGTCGGCCAACCCCGACTTGGCGATCCGCTCGCGAATCGCCTCGGCCGCCTTGTCCTCGGCGCCGGAATAGGCCTGAACCGCATACCATCGCATCCTGGACGCCGCCTCCGCCAATCTCAGATCACCTGCCGCACGGCCCAGCCGAGCACGGAATCGACCACCCACAGGAACAGCGCCACCAACAGTACCATCACCACCACCATGGCGGTGGCCTGCACCGTCTCGCGCCGATCGGGCCAGACCACCTTGCGAACCTCGACCTGGACCTCACGGTAGTACTTGCGGAGATCCGCCATTCCCATCATTGGTGATCGGAGCGCAAAAAGTCCCTCCATGGACGTTTTGCTCGGCGGGAATCGAAGAGCGCGGTCTTCGATTCCCTTACAAATCCGTAGGTTGCATGCGCAACCTCCGGAGTTGCGCGGCCGTCCTGACCGCGGCTGCCGGCTTCTTGCGAAGCCGTCATGGATGATTGAATCGCAACACGTCCCTCCATGGACGTTTCGCCCGACGGGAATCGAGGTGCGTACCCTCGATTCCCCTACGAAATCCGCCTCTTGCGAAACCGCCCCCGAAAGTGGCAGGCCAGGAGGGACTCGAACCCCCAACCGCCGGTTTTGGAGACCGGTGCTCTACCAGTTGAACTACTGGCCTATCCCATGATCGAATCGCAAAAAGTCCATGAACGGACTTTTTGCGATTCGATCATACCTTGGTCTCTTTGTGCTCGGTATGCTTCCGGCACCATGGGCAATACTTGCGCAACACCAGCTTGTCGCTCATGGTGCGCTTGTTCTTGTCGGTGGTGTAGTTGCGCCGTTTGCACGACGTACATGCCAATGCCAGCAAATCCCGCATCTTCCCTTCTCCGCTGCCGCCCCGACCCGGAGGCGGCGGAATCGTCCATGGCCGCACGAAAGAGGCCGGCGCCCGCCAGGCGTCGCCGGCCTCCCCAACCGCGCGCCAGGTGCTACTCGATGATCTCGGTGACCACGCCGGCACCGACGGTGCGCCCGCCCTCGCGGATGGCGAAGCGCAGCTCCTTGTCCATCGCGATCGGCGTCAAGAGCGTC